>NZ_JBEXCY010000004.1:43048-158309 GCF_040605515.1 Dactylosporangium sp. NPDC005572
CCAGCGGGGTGGATGCTGGGCGCGCTAAGGGCCAATAATGAGCCGAGTCACGTTGGGTAGCTTGCCACGCACGAGCCACCCGGGACAGGTGATTCCGAATTTTGAGATCGGAGGTGATCTGCTTCACGATTCACCCTGTTCGTCACGTACCTGTAACGAGCGCCGGGCAAGGTTGTTGTCAGTCCCGCTCGCGGGAGTTCTGATCACGGTTCGTGAGGAGGTGTTCGTTCGATGTCGATGCCGGCCCTGCCGCCGTATGCGCGGGACGTCGAGCTGAACCTCCGCTCCCTGCTCGACGGCGATCTGCTGACCGAGCAGCAGCTGTGGGGCGCCGCGCTCGCCTGCGCGATGACGACCCGCAGCGCGCCGACGATCCGCTGGGCCTTCTCGAACGTGAAGCCCGAGGTCGCCGCAGCCGCGCAGGCCGTCGCGTCGCGGATGGCGATCCACAATGTCTACTTCCGCGCCAAGCACCTCATCGGTGACGAGGCGTACCAGCACCTGCCGGCGCGGCTGCGCCGCCAGGTGACCTCCACGCCGGGCGTCCCCATGGTGGACACCGAGCTGTGGTCCGTTGCAGTATCCGCGATCACCGGGTGCGGGGTGTGCCTGGAATCGCACGAAAGATCACTTCGTGGTGCAGGGGTGTCCCGCGAAGTGATCGACGAGGTGTTGCGCGTCGCCGGAGTGATCCACTCCGTGGCGGTGACCCTCGAAACAGAGGCGGCTCTCGACTAAGGAGCTTTCCTCTTTGTACGGGTGTCGGAGTGGCGGCTCCGGCACCCGTACGCATTTCCCGGCCCTTCCATGCAACTTGCGCACAGAGTGTCTGCGTCGGTGCCCGGCGGGCGGTTACGGTTGTCGCTCAGAGCGGTGGCAGCCGGGACCCATGGGAGCACGATGATGGACGAAACGCAGGACGAGCCGCCGCTCGACCCACCGCTCGGCTGCGCCGACCCGCTGCTGTGGCGGGTCGCCCGGTCGCTGTACGAGGCGCACCGGCCGCGCACCGACAACTTCTGCGAGTGCCGCTCCTTCTGGCCGTGCCCGGACGCGCAGCTCGCCGAGGAGGCGCTGCAGCTGGCCTACGGCCGCCCGTCGCCGCGCACGAGCCGCCCGGGCCTGGGCCGCACGTCAAACCTGGGCCGCTGGTCCGCCTGACCCCTTCCACGCCCCTGCCGCCGTCCACCGCGCGCCCCCACAAGACCCACCCCGCCGCCGCGTCCCCGCAGCCCGTGCGACGGGTGTGGGCGTGCGCAGGCGAGGGGGCGCGCCCCTGGCGGAGCGCGCCCCCTCGAAATCGCGAAACTTACAGCACCCGGTGGACCCAGCCGTGCGTGTCGGCGGTCAGCCCGCGCTGGATGCCCACCAGCGTGTCGCGCAGCGACATGGTCACCTCGCCGGCCTTGCCGTCGGCCACGACGAACTCGCCGTCGCGGTCGCGGATCGTGCCGATCGGCGTGATCACGGCCGCGGTGCCGCAGGCGAACGCCTCCCGCAGCTTGCCGCTGCGGGCGTCGGCGCGCCACTGCTCGTACGAGTAGAGCTCCTCCCGCACGGTCAGGCCGCGGTCGCGGGCCAGGCGGATCACCGACTCGCGCGTGATGCCCGGCAGGATCGTGCCGGTCAGCGGCGGGGTGGTGATCGAACCGTCCTCGAACACGTAGAAGACGTTCATGCCGCCGAGCTCTTCGACGTAGCGCTGCTCGGCGGCGTCGAGGAACACCACCTGGTCGCAGCCGTGCTCGATCGCCTCCGCCTGGGCGACCAGGCTGGCGGCGTAGTTGCCGCCGCACTTCGCGGCGCCGGTGCCGCCGGTGGCGGCGCGGCTGTAGTCGCGGGAGACCCAGACGCTGACCGGCTGGACGCCGCCCTTGAAGTAGCTGCCGACCGGCGACGCGATGATCACGAAGAGGTACTCCGACGACGGCTTCACGCCGAGGAAGACCTCGCTCGCGTACTGGAACGGGCGCAGGTAGAGGCTGCCCTCCGGGTCGTCGGGGACCCAGTCGCGGTCGGTGCGGATGAGCGCGTCGAGCCCGTCGAGGAACAGCCGCTCCGGCACCGGCGCCATGGCCATCCGCTTCGCGGACGCGCGGAACCGGGCGGCGTTGGCGTCGGGGCGGAACATCGTCACGCCGCCGTCGGCCGACCGGTAGGCCTTCAGCCCCTCGAAGATCTCCTGCGCGTAGTGCAGGACCGCGGTGGCCGGGTCCATCGGGATCGGGGCGCGGGCCTCGACGCGGGCGTCATACCAGCCCTTCCCGTCCGCATAGCGGATGGTGACCATGTGGTCGGTGAAGATCCGCCCGAAGCCCGGGTTGGCCAGCAGCGCGGATCGCTCCGCGGCGGCTACCGGCGCCGGATTCGGTCGGATCTCGAAGTCGAGAGTTTCACCACCGCTCATGCGTACCTCCAACACGATGTCGGCACGCGAGAGCCCACGCGCCGTGCCTGCAACTTACCCGAACGGACGTTCAATCGGCAGCCGGCGCGGAACGGCGAGCGTGTTACGCCACCGCGGCGGCCAGGCGGTCACCGATCGCCTCGGTCGACAGCGCGGAGCCGGGCGTCCGCGCGGCGACCTCGGCGCCGACCGCCTCGGATACTCGCGCGGCGGCCTCGGGGTGGCCGAGGTGGTCGAGCAGCAGCGCCGTGGAGAGCACCGCGGCCGCCGGGTCGGCGACGCCCTTGCCGGCGATGTCCGGCGCCGAGCCGTGCACCGGCTCGAACATCGACGGGAACGCGCGCTCCGGGTTGATCGAACCGCTGGCGGCGAGCCCGATGCCGCCGGTGACCGCGGCGGCGATGTCGGTGAGGATGTCACCGAAGAGGTTGTCCGTGACGACCACGTCGTAGCGCTGCGGGTTGGTCACCAGGAACATGGCGGCCGCGTCGACGTGCTGATACTCGGTCTCGATCTCCGGGAACTCGCCCTTGACCGCGTTGAACGTGCGGGCCCACAGGCCGCCGGCGTGGGTCAGGACGTTGGTCTTGTGCACCAGCGTGACCTTGCGCCGCTCGCGCTTCTGCGCGCGGGCGAAGGCGTCGCGGATGACCCGCTCGACGCCGTGCCGGGTGTTGAGGCTCTCCTCGGTCGCGACCTCGGCGGCGGTGCCCGGGTGCAGGTTGCCGCCGGCGCCGACATAGAGGCCCTCGGTGCCCTCGCGCACCACGACGAGGTCGATCTCGCCGGCCTTCACGCCGGCCAGCGGGCTGGTCGTGCCGGGCCAAAGGCGGGAGGGGCGAAGGTTCACGTACTGGTCGAAGTCGAAGCGCAGCTTCAGCAGCAGCCCGCGCTCGAGCACGCCCGGCGGGACGCTCGGGTCGCCGACCGCGCCGAGCAGGATGGCGTCGTGGCCGCGCAGCTCGTCGAGCACGCTCTCGGGCAGCACCTCGCCGGTGCGGTTGTAGCGGGCCGCGCCGAGGTCGTAGTCGTTGGTCTCGACGCCCGGGAGCACGACGCGCAGCACCTTCAGCGCCTGCGCCACCACCTCGGTTCCGATACCGTCGCCGGCCACGACCGCGATCTTCGCCACCACTCGCCCCTTTCGTCAGACCCGCCTACGGTACGCGCTCGTCCTACGGATTGGACGGTTGTCCCGAAAGATGAGAGGGCGGGGAGCGCCGCCACGCTCCCCGCCCTCATGAGAGGAACGACTATTCGCCCGAAAGGTCGACCGTGCTCGCCGCCGTCGCGCCGATGGACAGCGCCGCGTCGTTGAGCAGATCCGCCTCCACCGCGTTGTCGACGGTCAGCGTCATGAGCGCCTCACCGCCGGCCTCGCGCCGGGCCACCTGCATCGCCGCGATGTTGACACCCGCCTTGCCGAGGATCGACCCGACCGTCCCGACGACGCCGGGCCGGTCCGCATAGCGGAAGAACAACAACACGCCTTCGGCCGCGAGCTCCAGGCTGAAGCCGTCGATCTCGGTGAGCTTCAGCGCCTCGCGCGGGCCGGCGACGTAGGTGCCGGATACCGAGGCTACCCGGCCGTCCGGGAGCGCTCCGCGCACGGTCACCAAGTTCGCGTGGTCGGTCGACTCGGTGAAGAGCGCGAGAGCCACCTCGACCCCGCGGTCGGCAGCCAGATGCGGTGCGTTCACATAGGTGACCTGGTCGGCGACAACACTGCTGAACAGGCCTTTCGTCGTCGCCAGCTTGAGCACCGAGACGTCGAGGTTGGCCACCTCGCCGTGCACCTCGACCGTCACGGACGAGGCGATGCCGCCGGCGACCGCGGTGAAGACCCGGCCGAGCTTCTCGGCCAGCGGGAGCAGTGGACGTACCTCCTCCGCCACCACGCCGCCGACCTGGACATTCACGGCATCCGGGACGAACTCGCCGTCGAGGGCCAGTTTCACGCTGCGCGCGACGGCCAGCCCCGCCTTGTCCTGCGCCTCCACGGTCGATGCCCCGAGGTGCGGGGTCGCGACCACGTTGTCGAACGCGAACAGCGGCGAGGCGACGCACGGCTCCTTCGCGAAGACGTCGACGCCGGCCCCGGCCACCCGGCCGTCGGCGAGCGCGTCGGCGAGCGCCTGCTCGTCGACCAGCCCGCCGCGGGCCGCGTTGATGATCCGCACGCCGGGCTTCACCAGCGTCAGCTCGCGCGCGCCGATGATCCCGACGGTCTCCGGCGTCTTCGGCAGGTGGATCGAGATGAAGTCGCTCTCCCGCAGCAGCTCGTCGAGGCCGAGCAGCCGCACGCCGAGCGAGGCGGCCCGCGCGGGCTGGATGTACGGGTCGTAGGCGACCAGCCGGACCCCGAACGCGGCCATGCGCTGGGCGAACAGCACCCCGATGCGGCCGAGCCCGACGACACCGACGGTTTTGCCGGACAGTTCGACGCCGGTGTACTTCGAGCGCTTCCACTCGCCGGCCTTGAGCGCGGACGACGCCGCGGCCGTGTTGCGCGCCACCGCGAGCAGCAGCGCGACGGCCTGCTCCGCGGCGGAGACGATGTTCGACGTGGGGGCATTGACGACCATGACGCCGCGGGCGGTGGCGGCCGGCACGTCGATGTTGTCCAGGCCGACGCCGGCACGGGCGACGACCTTCAGCCGCGGCGCGGCGGAGACCGCCTCGGCGTCGATCTGGGTGGCGCTGCGGACGATCACGGCGCTGGCGTCGGCCAGGCCTTCCAGGAGCGCGGGCCGGTCGGTGCCGTCGATGTGACGGACCTCGTAGTCGTCGGCGAGCACCTCCAGGGCGGCGGGGGCGAGCTCCTCGGCGATCAGCACCACCGGGCGGTCAGGAGGGAGGGGCATGTGCGGTCCTCGGCTCTCTGCTGTGCGGCTGGCGTCGGCGCGTGGAGCGCAGCACTGCACGCCACGCGGAGAAGACGGCGACGGGGCCGGGCGGGCGGCCTCTTCCGGCGATCGTAGGCCCGGCGGTCCAACCGGCTCGCCCCCGTGCGGACGTGAGCGCCGTCACAGCACTCGTCCGGGTACCGCTGTCAAAGACCTGACCGGGCGGGGCTGAACCCGGCGCCCACGCGCAGCCGTGTCCCCGGGCATCGGCACGACCCATCCGCACATGGCGAGGAGAACCGAGGATGAGCGAGTACTACGACGGCGGCCACGACGGCGGCTACGAGGCGGGCCACGAGGGCCACGAGACCTACGAGGCGCCGGCCTACGACCACGTCGAGGAGAAGGTGCAGGAGATCGTCGAGCGCATCGAGGAGCACTTCGAGCAGTACGACGGCAAGGACGACGCCTACGCCGACGAGCACAAGGGCGAGTACAAGGACGAGGAGTACAAGGGCGACGCCTACGCCTCGGACGACTACAAGGGCGACGACTACAAGAACGAGGACTACAAGGGCGAGTACGACGCCCAGCAGCCCTACGTGCGCTCCTGATCGCAGCGGTCAGGGAAAGAGCACGGCCCCGGGACGGGGCCGTGCTCTTTTGGCGTTCGGCTAGGCGGCGCGGTCCGCGTTCGCGTGGATCGCGTCCCGGATGTACTGCGCGAGACCCGGGTGGTCGGTGTCGTAGTTGGCGGTGAACCGCGGGTCCGCCACGTACATGTCACCGAGCCCGCGCTGGGTCTCGTAGGAGCAGTCGTAGAACCACCGGCTGATGTGCTGCCGGTGCTCCTCGGCGAGGGCTCGGGCCCGGTCGCTGTCGGCCGGGACGCCGCCGGTGAAGGCCGCGATGAAGCCCTCCGTGTTCGCCGCGGCCTCGGCTTTGATCCGCTCCCAGTCCTGCTTGGTGTACCGCGCGGCGCGCCGCGCCGACTCCTTGTAGGCGTCGGTCTGGCCCCAGCGCTGCTCGGCCTCCTCGGCGTACTGGTCGGGGTCGAAGTCGCCGAAGACCTCGCGCTTCTCGTCCGGTGTCAGGTTCGTCGTCATGCCAAGAAGCGTGGAGTCTCCAGCCGCAGGAGAGTCAAGGCCCCCGCGGCGAACCGCGGGGGCCTTGTCAACTACGGGACGATCAGGCCGTCTCGGTGATGGGCCGGTCGACCCAGCTCATCATCGAGCGCAGCTTCTTGCCGGTCTCCTCGATCGGGTGGCTGGCACCCTGCTCGCGGTACTTGGTGAAGTTGGGGCGGCCGGCGTCGTCCTCGGCGATCCACTCGCGGGCGAACTCGCCCGACTGGATCTCGGCGAGGATGCGCTTCATCTCCTCCTTGGTCCGGGCGTCGACGACGCGCGGGCCGCGGGTGTAGTCGCCGTACTCGGCGGTGTCGGAGACGCTGTACCGCATGCGGGCGATGCCGCCCTCGTACATGAGGTCGACGATCAGCTTCAGCTCGTGGAGGCACTCGAAGTACGCGACCTCGGGGGCGTAGCCCGCCTCGGTGAGCACCTCGAAGCCGGTCTGCACCAGCGCCGAGGCGCCGCCGCAGAGCACCGCCTGCTCGCCGAACAGGTCGGTCTCCGTCTCCTCCTTGAACGTCGTGCGGATCGCGCCGGCGCGCGTGCCGCCGATGCCCGCCGCGTAGGCGAGGGCGAGGGCGAACGCGTTGCCGCTGGCGTCCTGCTCGACGGCCACCAGGCAGGGCACGCCCTTGCCGTCGACGAACTGGCGGCGGACCAGGTGACCCGGGCCCTTCGGCGCGACCATCGCCACGTCGACGTCCGCCGGCGGGGTGATGAAGCCGTACCGGATGTTCAGTCCGTGGCCGAAGAGGAGCGCCTTGCCGGCGGTCAGGTGCGGGGCGACCGAATCGGCGTAGAGCGACCGCTGGGCGGTGTCGGGCGCCAGGATCATGATCACGTCCGCCTCGGCGGAGGCCTCGGCCGGCGTCAGCACGCGCAGCCCCTGCTCCTCAGCCTTCGCACGGCTCTTCGACCCCTCGGGCAGGCCGACGCGGACGTCGACGCCGGAGTCGCGCAGCGACAGCGCGTGGGCGTGGCCCTGGCTGCCGTAGCCGAGCACGGCGACCTTGCGGCCCTGGATCAACGACAGGTCGGCGTCGTCGTCGTAGTACACCTCGGCGGGCATTGCTTGTCCTTTCAGAGTTCCTGTCAAAGTTTCAGGATGCGGCGCGAAGCGCCGGGCCGGTCGTGATGGAGCGGGAACCGCGGCCGATGGCCACGACGCCGGACTGGACCATTTCCTTGATACCGAACGGCTCCAGGTCACGAAGCAGCGCGTCCAGCTTTTCCGACGTTCCCGTGGCCTCGATCGTGAGCGCGTCCGGGGAGACGTCGACCACACGGGCGCGGAACAGCTGCACGGTCTCCAGGACCTGCGAGCGCACCGGTCGCTCCGCGCGCACCTTCACCAGCAGCAGCTCGCGCTGCACGCTCGCGTTGGTGTCGAGCTCGACGATCTTCAGGACCTGCACCAGCTTGTTGAGCTGCTTGGTGACCTGCTCCAGCGGTGAGTCTTCCGCGTTGACCACGATCGTCATTCGGGAGACCTCAGGGTGCTCGGTCTCGCCGACGGCCAGGGAGTCGATGTTGAAGCCACGCCGGGCGAACAGCCCGGCGACCCGGGCCAGTATGCCGGGCTTGTTCTCCACCAGAACCGAAAGGGTGTGCTTGGTCATCAGACGTCGTCCTTGTCGAACGTGGGCGCGACGCCGCGCGCGAACATGATTTCGTCGTTGCTCGTGCCGGCGGCGACCATCGGCCACACCATGGCGTCCTTGCCGACCACGAAGTCGATGACGACCGGCTGGTCGGTCACCCGCATCGCGGCCTCGATCGTGGCGTCGACGTCCTGCTTGTTCTCGCAGCGCAGGCCGACGCAGCCGAGCGCGTCGGCCAGCTTCACGAAGTCGGGGATCCGGTGCTTGTGGGTGCCGAGCTCGGTGTTGGAGTACCGCTCGTCGTAGAACAGCGTCTGCCACTGCCGGACCATGCCGAGGTTGCCGTTGTTGATCACGGCGACCTTGATCGGGATGCCCTCCAGCGCGCAGGTGGCCAGCTCCTGGTTGGTCATCTGGAAGCAGCCGTCGCCGTCGATCGCCCACACGACCTTGTCGGGCATGCCGACCTTCGCGCCCATCGCGGCCGGGACCGCGTAGCCCATGGTCCCGAGCCCGCCGGAGTTGAGCCAGGTGGCCGGGTGCTCGTACTTCACGAACTGGGCGGCCCACATCTGGTGCTGCCCGACGCCGGCGGTGTAGATGGCCTCCGGCCCGACGATGGCGCCGATCCGTTCGATGACGTACTGCGGGGAGAGCGTCCCGTCGGCCGGCTCCTCGTAGCCCAGCGGGTAGCGCTGGCGGATGTCGTCGAGGGTCGCCCACCAGTCGGTCAGGCTCGCCTGGTGCCCGGCGTTGTTCTCCGTCGTGACGGCCGCGATCAGCTCCTCGATGACGTGCTTGGCGTCACCGACGATCGGCACGTCGGCGGTCCGGTTCTTGCCGATCTCCGCCGGGTCGATGTCGGCGTGGATGATCTGCGCGTTCGGCGCGAACGTGGACAACTCGCCGGTGACCCGGTCGTCGAACCGCGCGCCCAGGGCGATGAGCAGGTCCGACTTCTGCAGCGCGTAGACGGCGCCGACCGAGCCGTGCATGCCCGGCATGCCCAGGTGCTGCGGGTGCGAGTCGGGGAACGCGCCGCGGGCCATCAGCGTGGTGACCACCGGGGCGCCGGTCAGCTCGGCCAGCTTCCGCAGCACCTCCGAGGCGCCGGCCTTGATGACGCCGCCGCCGACGTAGAGCACCGGCCGCTTCGCGTTGACGATCAGCCGGGCGGCCTCGCGGATCTGCTTGCCGTGCGGGTGCATGGTCGGGTGGTACCCGGGCAGCTCCATCGTCGGCGGCCACTTGAAGGTCGCCTTCTTCTGCAGCACGTCCTTGGGGATGTCGACGAGGACCGGGCCCGGCCGGCCGGTCGAGGCCAGGTGGAACGCCTCCAGCAGGACGCGCGGCAGCTCCTCACCCGACTTGACCAGGTAGTTGTGCTTCGTGATCGGCAGCGTGATGCCGGCGATGTCCGCCTCCTGGAAGGCGTCCGTGCCGATCGAGCCGGAGGCGACCTGGCCGGTGATCGCGACCATGGCGACGGAGTCCATGTAGGCGTCGGCGATCGGGGTCACCAGGTTCGTCGCGCCCGGGCCGGAGGTCGCCATGCAGACGCCGACCTTGCCCGTGGCCTGCGCGTAGCCGGTCGCCGCGTGCCCGGCGCCCTGCTCGTGCCGGACGAGGATGTGGCGGACGGCCTCCGAGTCGAACAGCGGGTCGTACGCCGGAAGGATCGCGCCGCCCGGGATGCCGAAGACGACGTCCGCGCCGAGCTGCTCGAGCGAGCGCACCAGGATCTGGGCGCCGGTGAGCAGTTCCTCCGCCGGACGGACTACCGGCTTGGCGGCCTTCTCGGTCGCCCCCGAGGCCGGCGTCGCGGTGCCGGAGGAGGCCGGAGGCGTCGGATGTGCTCGGTGGGCGAGGACTTCAGGCGTGGGTCTCGTCATCGCAGTTCGCACTTTCGCTCGAAGGTGTCTTGGTTATCGGCCCCGGACATGAAAAAACCCCACGTGCGATGCACGGGGGGCTAGCGCGCTGACGGCATGCGTCGGCGCGCTAGATGATAAGTACTCGGAGCGACCTCGACGACATGCTCGCCATGCTGCCCCATCTCACGGCCTGAGTCAACCGATCCCACGATCCGGACCGTGTCATGCTGACAGGTATGCCCGAGCTGCGGTCTAGGACCTCCACTTCTGGTCGCAACATGGCCGGTGCCCGCGCCCTCTGGCGCGCCACCGGCATGACCGACGACGACTTCGGCAAGCCGATCGTCGCTATCGCCAACAGTTTCACGCAGTTCGTGCCGGGCCATGTCCACCTGCGCAATCTCGGGATGATCGTGGCTGACACGGTCGCCGAGGCAGGCGGGGTCGCCAAGGAGTTCAACACCATCGCCGTCGACGACGGCATCGCCATGGGCCACGGCGGGATGCTCTACTCGCTGCCCAGCCGCGAGCTCATCGCCGACGCCGTCGAGTACATGGTGCAGGCGCACTGCGCCGACGCCCTCGTGTGCATCTCCAACTGCGACAAGATCACGCCCGGCATGCTGCTCGCCGCGCTCCGCCTCAACATCCCCACCGTGTTCGTCTCCGGCGGCCCCATGGAGGCCGGCAAGACGATCGCGATCGAGGGCGTGGTCCACGAGAAGGACGCGAAGCTCGACCTCATCGACGCGATGATCGCGTCAGCCAACGAAGCCGTCACGGACGAGCAGCTCGGCCAGATCGAGCGCTCCGCCTGCCCGACGTGCGGCTCCTGCTCCGGCATGTTCACCGCCAACTCGATGAACTGCCTCACCGAGGCCATCGGCCTCGCCCTGCCCGGCAACGGCTCCGCGCTGGCCACCCACGCCGCGCGCCGCGCGCTCTTCGAGCGGGCCGGGACGCTCATCGTCGACCTCTGCAAGCGGTACTACGAGCAGGACGACGCCGGGGTCCTCCCCCGCGCGATCGCCTCCCGTGCGGCGTTCGAGAACGCGGTCGCCCTCGACGTCGCGATGGGCGGCTCGACCAACACCGTCCTGCACCTGCTCGCCGCCGCCCGCGAGGCCGAGGTGGACTTCTCCGTCGCCGACATCGACGGCATCTCGCGCCGCGTGCCGTGTCTGGCCAAGGTGGCGCCGAACACCCAGAAGTACCACATGGAAGACGTCCACCGGGCGGGCGGCATCCCCGCCATCATGGGCGAGCTCGACCGGGGCGGCCTGCTCAACCGCGACGTGTCCAGCGTCCACGCCGCGACGCTCGACCAGTGGCTGGCGGAGTGGGACATCCGGGGCGGCAAGGCCTCGGACGCCGCGATCGAACTGTTCCATGCCGCCCCCGGCGGGGTCCGCACGACGGAGCCGTTCTCGACGACGAACCGGTGGAGCTCGCTCGACACCGACGGCGCCGGGGGCTGCATCCGCTCGGTCGAGCACGCCTACTCGGCCGACGGCGGCCTCGCGATCCTGTTCGGCAACATCGCGCCGGACGGCTGCGTGGTCAAGACCGCCGGCGTGCCGGAGGAGAACCTCACGTTCCGCGGCCCGGCCCGCGTGTTCGAGTCGCAGGACGCGGCCGTCGAGGGCATCCTCGGCAAGGTCGTGGCCGAGGGCGACGTCGTGGTGATCCGCTACGAGGGACCCCGCGGCGGCCCCGGCATGCAGGAGATGCTGTACCCGACGTCGTTCCTGAAGGGCCGCGGCCTGGGCCGCAAGTGCGCCCTGATCACCGACGGGCGCTTCTCCGGCGGTACCTCCGGGCTCTCCATCGGCCACATCTCGCCCGAGGCGGCGGGCGGCGGTCTCATCGCCCTGGTCGAGGAGGGCGACATCATCGAGATCGACATCCCGAACCGGTCGATCGAGCTGGCGGTGCCCGAGGACGAGTTGCAGGCCCGCCGGGTCGCCCAGGACAAGCGCGAGCGGCCGTACACCCCGGCCGACCGCGAGCGCCCGGTGTCCGCGGCCCTGCGTGCGTACGCGTCGATGGCCACCTCGGCGAGCGACGGAGCCTACCGAAAGGTGCCGTGAGTTTTCGGGCGGGCGAACTCCCCGGTGCGTCGACTATCATCTGCGGGGTAACCGCGACTGGCGCATTTCAAGGTGGAACCGACCACCGGGGAGCTTCCTAGCATCGCTGGCACCGCGCGCCTGGGTGTCTCGATCGGCGTATGCCAGGAGGTGGCCCATGCACGTTCCCGCGCTCAATGCCCTCACCCAGGCCGATCCCGAGCTGGCCGCCCTCATCCAGGGCGAGACCGAGCGGCAGCACGACACCCTGCGGATGATCGCCTCGGAGAACTACGTCTCCCCGGCCGTCCTCGAGGCGACCGGCACCGTCCTCACGAACAAGTACTCCGAGGGCTACCCCGGCAAGCGGTATTACGAGGGCCAGCGGTTCATCGACCCGATCGAGGAGCTGGCGATCGCCCGGGCCCGTGCCCTGTTCGGCGTCGACCACGCCAACGTCCAGCCGTACTCGGGCTCGCCGGCCAACCTGGCCGTGTACATGGCCCTGGCCAAGCCGGGCGACACCGTCATGGGTATGGCGCTGCCGATGGGCGGCCACCTGACCCACGGCTGGCCGGTGTCGGCGACGGGCGCCTGGTTCCGCCCCGTGCAGTACACGGTCCGCCGCTCCGACGGCCGCATCGACTTCGATGAGGTGCGCGACATCGCCCTCCGCGAACGGCCGAAGATCATTTTCTCCGGCGGTACCGCCATCCCGCGCACGATCGACTTCCCGCGCTTCGCCGAGATCGCCCGCGAGGTCGGCGCGGTCCTGGTCGCCGACATCGCCCACATCGCGGGCCTGATCGCCGGCGGCGCCCACCCGTCCCCGGTCGGCCACGCCGAGGTCATCTCCACCACCACCCACAAGACCCTCCGCGGCCCGCGCGGCGCCATGCTCATGTCCGACGAGCAGCACGCCAAGGCCCTCGACAAGGCGGTCTTCCCGGGCCTGCAGGGCGGCCCGCACAACCACACCACCGCGGGCATCGCCGTGGCCCTGGCCGAGGCGTCGACCCTTTCGTTCCAGGCGTACGCCCACCAGATCGTCGCGAACGCCAAGGCCCTGGCGGCGGCGCTGCTCGACCGCGGCTTCGACCTGGTCTCGGGCGGCACCGACAACCACCTGATCCTGCTGGACCTGACGGGCAAGAACATCGGCGGCAAGCCGGCGGCGCGCGCCCTGGACCGGGCGGGCATCGAAACGAACTACAACACGGTCCCGTACGACACCCGTAAGCCCTTCGACCCGTCCGGCGTCCGCCTGGGCACTCCCGCCCTGACCACGCGCGGCCTGACCGAGTCGGAGATGCCCCAGGTGGCCGACTGGATCTCCCGCGCCGTGGACGCCGCGACCAAGAACGACGACCCGGCCCTGGACACCATCGCGGGCGAGGTCCGCGACCTCCTGAAGAACTACCCGATGCCCGGCTGGAAGTAGCTGTTCCCGGGGCCGTCCCGTGACCGACTGCGGGACGGCCCCATTGCTGAGGCCTGTCCCGGGCCGCTCCTGGCTGACCCCGGCCGCGCTACTTGCGCCGGAGGAACCGCCGAGAGCGGCCCTCGTTCTCCCCAGGCTCTTCGTCGAGATTCAACTCGAGCGGCTTGACGTCATCGTCGAGCCGCGAGAAGTCCGCCCGCCGCCGCTGCTCGGGCACGGCAGACCGCTCCGACTCCCCACGCTCGTCCCGCTCCCGCCGCTGCACTCGCGCCGCCGCGGCCTGCTCCGAGGTGAACTCCCCACTGGGATCACTCACGTAACTGGACGTCGGATCGGTGGCCCAGGCCGGCCGCCCACCCGCGCGAGCCCCGGACTCGTCGCCGCCGTTCCGCCCTTCCCGCCGATCCCAGGCGGTGGTGGCCCCACCGGCCCAGTCCTCACCGGCAGCACCCTGAGCCGCCACGGGAGGTTCGGCCCCGGCGGCCGCCCGCCGATCGTCGGCGTTCCCGCCCTTCTTCCGCCCCCAACGCGACCGCTTCTCCTTCTCGGGAGCGGCCTCCTCGGCTTTCGGCGCCGGCGCACTGTCCCACCAGTCGGGCCCGTCGCCGCCTCCTAGGTTGCCCCCGGTGCCGGCGGTTGCGTCGGCGGCAGCAAAACCCCCGTCCGTGGCAGCAGGCCCTGAGGAACGGCCCGCACCGCGAGCCTCGCCCCCACGAGACACCTCGGAGCGGGATTCACCCGCACGAGACGCCTCGGATCGGAACGACTCACCGGTCCGGGAAGGCTCACCGCGGAACGCCTCGCCCACGCGGGACGGCTCACCGCCGAACGGGTCGGCCGCGCGGGACGGCTCACCGCCGAACGGGTCACCGGCGCGGGGCGCCTCGGCCCGGAAGGACTCACCCGTCCGGGACGGCTCACCGCCGAACCGGTCGGCCGCACGGGACGGCTCACCGCCGAACGATTCGCCCGAACGGGACGGGTCGGCACGGAACGGGTCGACCGCACGGGACGCCTCGCTCGAACGCGACCGCTCGGTGCGGAACGGCTCGCCATGGAAAGGCTCGGCCGGGCGGGGCAGATCAGATCGGAACGGCTCGGTACGGGACAGCCGATCGCTGGACGGCTCGCTGGCGAAAGGCTGGTCGCGGGGCGGATCGTCGTACGACCCGCGGCCCGGCGGCGACCCCCGCTCGGCCCGGCCGGCGTCGACCGGCGGCTGGCCGCCGTCGACCGGCAGTTGGCCGGCGTCGCGCCGGCGGGTCGGGCGGGCATCGGACTCGGAGCCCCACGAGCGCCGCAGGTCGAGCGGCTTGGCGACCAGCTCCGGCGCAGCATCGTCGAACAGGCTCCCGGTGAACGCCGGCCGCCCCCCGGGCCGCCCACCCGGCGAAACCGGCACAGAAGACACCGGCGGGGACGAAACCGGCGCCGACGACCCGGTTCCGGACGAACCGGATCCGGACGAACCGGATCCGGACGAAACAGGCGCAGAGGAGACCGGCGTTGCCGAGGCCGGCGCGGACGAGGCCAGGGCGGACGAAGCGGGCGTGGAGGAGATCGGCGCCGTCGGGATCGGCCCTGGTGAGGACGAGGTAGACGAGGACGACCAGGACGAGTCGATCGGGTCGGATGGTGCGTGGTCGTCGCGCGTACGGTTCCGCCACCGGTCCAGGAACGACCCACCATTGGGGACGACCGAGTCGGCCGAGCTGTCAGCGGACACGCGATCCGAGGACGCCCAGTCCGATGATGACCAGTCCGAGGAGTCCTGGGAGTGGGACGCGGCCGGCACCGGGTCGGGTTCTGCGGTCGATCGCCAGCCCGAGCGACCATCGGCGGAGTCCGGCAGCGGCCACGGCGGCGTCTGCGCGGAGCTCGGGCCGGCCGTGGACGACGCCGGCTCCGACCGGGGACGCCACGTGGAGCCCTCGGTCAACGGGTCAGGAAGCGACGGCTCGGCCCGCGACGAAGACGACAGCGACGCCGGATCGAGACGGGAGTGACGGCTCGCAGACGGTTCCGCCCGCGACTCCCGGCTCGACGACGAACCCAGCGCATCCGAACCCGACGACGAGGCGTCAGCGCGAGACTCCCAGCTCGCCGCAGCGGGCTCGGTCCGGGACTCCCAACTCGCCGCAGCGGGCTCGGTGCGGGAGTCCCGGCTCGGCGGAGCGGAGTCGGTGCGGGAGTCCCAACTCGGCGTAGCGGAATCGGTGCGGGAGTCCCAACTCGGCGTAGCGGAATCGGTGCTGGGCTCCCAGCGCGGCGAGGCGGTTTCGGTGCGGGGTTCCCGGGTCGGTGGCGTGGTGCTCGGGCGGGGTTCCCAGGAGGGCGACGAGGAGTCGGTCTCGTAGCTCACCGGGAAGCCGTCCACCGCGCTTGACCAGCGTGAGGGTTCGTCGGGGACGACGGGCACCGAGTACTCGCCCGGGGAGGAGTCCCAGCGGTCCGAGGACGCCGAGCTCGTCGCGGGCGCGTCCGCGGAGAAGGACGACCAGCGGTCGACCGGGTCCGTGGCGGGCGGCGGGTCCGTCGGAAGGTCCGGGGTCTCGCGGGCGCGGCGGCGGCGGCCGATGCGCGATGTCTCGCCCGACGGCGAGTCGTCGGAGAACCGGCGACCGCCAGAGGCGGCCGGCGAATCCGAAGACCCCGACAGCAACGAGTCGTCCGGGAAACGGCGGCCGGCTGGCGAATCCGACGACCCTGACCGCAACGAGTCGTCCGACAAACGGCGACCAGCCGGAGAATCCGAAGACCCCGACAGCAGCGGATCGTCCGAGAAACGGCGAGCAGCGGGAGCGTCCGGCGAGTCCGAAGTCGCGGACGGCAGCGGGTCGTCCCACGAGCGGCGGGCGGGCGGCGGGTCGTCGGAGAAGCGGCGCGCCGGGGGCGCGGGAGCGTCCGGCGGGGTGGACACCGACGGGTCGTCCGCCGCCCATGCGGCCAGCCGGCTGGCCGAGTCGGAGTCCCAGCTGCCCACCAGCTCGCGGGTCGAGCGGGCCTCCCAGGACTCCGGACCCGGCTCCGGGTCGGCTTGGCCAGCCGTGCGGGACTCGGAGCGGAGGCCGGTGGTCGGGCCCAGGCGGTCGCGGATCGATCCGTCGTCCTCGAAGTCGGCGGTCGGGGGCGAGGACGGGTCGGCGGGGTCGAAGGACGCCGAGGACGGGCGGGCCGTGCGGGCGCGGAGGCGGTCGCGGAGGGTGCCCGGGGCCTCGGGCTCCTTGCCCAGGGCCGCGGCGAACGCCGCGTCGGCCACCGCGACCAGCGGCTGCTGGCCCGTGGACCCGTCGCGGCCGAACGTGCGGGCCAGCGGGGACGGCTCGGGGAGCTGGTTGCCGGCGGCCAGGACCAGGAGGCGCTCCATGACCGGGATGTCGACCCGATACGGCTCGGCGGAGAGCCAGTGGCCCACGGACTCGACCAGCTCGCCGGCGTGGACGAGCTGGAGGTGCTCGCCGGGGGCGACCGAGATGAGCAGCTTCTCGCTCGCCTCGCCGCGCGACGGGGCGATGACCAGGTAGCCACGGACCATGGCGCCGACCTTGCCCAGCTGGCGGCGCCAGGTGTGCAGCTCGGCGGCCAGGCCGTCGATGTCCTCGGAGCCCGGCACGAACAGGCGGCCGCCGCGCAGGACCTGGCCGGAGGCGTCCATCGAGAACTCGCCGTTGGGCCAGACGGTGGGCAGGAACAGCGCGACGCGGCGGCCCGCGACGACGAGGTGGGTGCAGCCGCCCTCGCCGAGCGCGAAGAAGCGGGCGGACGGCAGCGCCTCCAGCTCCTTGAGCCGGGGCAGGTGGTCGTCGGGCTCGCCCCACCAGCGGCGGCCGCTGACGGCCTCGTCGATGGCGGCGCGGGCGAGCCGGCGGGCGTCGAGCATGAGCGCGGACACGAACGCCCCGCCGAGCGGGACGACGAAGGCCAGGTTGATGCCGATGAACTGGAGCACGCCGACCACGTCGAACCAACCGTCGGGCAGCCAGGCGCTGGTGGTGAGGCCCCACACGACGGCGCCGGCGGCGACGGTCAGGATCGCGAACAGCGGGAAGCCGCGCAGCGTCAGCACCACGACGCCGGCGAGCGCCACGACGGCGAGCCCGCCCCAGAGGATGCTGAGCTCCTTGACGCCCCAGCCGGCGACGGCGAGCGACACCAGCGTCGCCAGGGCGAGCAGCGCGCCGGCCAGCAGGCCGGTCGGGCGCACCCCGACGCGGCGGCTGCTCTTGACTCCGGCGGCCCAGGAATTGGTCGTCAAAGTCCTAGCCTCCCGCCACCGACGGCAGCACCTGGATCTCGGCGCCGTCCGGCACCGGCGTGGTCAGGCCGCTCAGCCGCCGGCAGTCCTCGCCGTCGACATAAATGTTGACGTATCGCCGCAGGCTGCCCCGCTCGTCACGCAGCCGTCGCTCCAGGCGCGGCCAGCGGGTGGCGATCTCGTCCAACACGGCACCGAGCGTAACCCCGCCCGCCGTGTCGAGCGAGAGCCGCCCGGCCCCGCCGGTCTCCCCGCGCAGTGCGCCCGGCACGAGCACCTGGATCACGGGACGGTCACCGCACGGACGCTGAGCACGTCGGGGAGGTGCGCCGCCACCGGCCGCCAGGAGTCGCCCTCGTCGGCGCTCGCGTAGACCTCGCCGGACCGCGTGCCGAAATACACACCTGCGGGGTTGGCGTCGTCGGTGCACATGGCATCGCGCAGCACCGCCGGATAGAACGGACCGGCGGGCAGCCCATCGGTGAGGGGCTCCCACGTCGCTCCGGCGTCGCCGCTGCGATACACCCGGCAGCGCTCCCCCGCCGGGAACCGCATCCCGTCGGCCGTCAGCGGGAACGTGTAGACGACGCCGGGCCGGTGCGGGTGCACGACGATCGGGAAGCCGAAGTCGGCGGGCAGGCCCTCGGCGATCGACGTCCACTGGGCGCCGCCGTCGTCGGAGCGATACACCCCGTGATGGTTCTGCGCGAACAGCTGGTCGGGCCGGGCGGGGTGCCGGGCGACCTTGTGCACGCACTGCCCGAACTCCGGCCACGGGTCGGGGAAGAAATAGGCCTTGATGCCCCGGTTGGCGGGCGTCCAGGTGGTCCCGCCGTCGTCGGTGCGATAGACCCCGCCCGTCGACATGGCCACCAGGACCCGCTGCGGATCGGTCGGGTGCGGCAGGACGGTGTGGATCGCCTGGCCGCCGAAGCCGGCGCCCCACTCCGGCCGGTGCGGGTGGTCCCACAGGCCGCGGACCAGGCTGAACGTCGATCCGCCGTCGTCGGAGACGAAGAGCGCGGAGGGCTGCACGCCGGCCCACAGCCGCGGGCCCGGGACGAGCTGCCAGACCCGCTCCAGCGCCACGCCGGCGTCCTCCGGGAAGGCGATGGGCGCGTGGTCCGGCTCCTGCCAGGTCGCGCCGAGGTCATCGCTGGTGACCACGCTGGGTCCGAAGTGCGAGCTCGTCACGCTCGCGAACAGCCGGTCGCGCGTGGCCGCGACGGCATAGACCGCATTCATGGCGTGGAGCGGTCCGGACAGCTGCCAGCTCGTGCGGTCGTCATCACTGCGGGCCAGGAACAGGCCCTTCGCTGTGCCGATCATCACAAGTGTGCTCACGGCGCCAGTATGCCCTCACCCACCGACAAAAAGCTGTTCCACGAAAGGTGGGAGGATGGCGGGGTGAGCACCAAGGCCAAGGTCAAGTTCCGGCGCAGCGCCGCCATCGCCGTCGCCGCCGGCATCGCCGTGATCGGCGCCGTGCCGCTGCTCGCCGAGAGTGTCTGGTTCCTCCCGATCCTGTTCGTGCCGCTGGCCGTGACCGTCTGGGCCTGGCGGGCCGGCACCGACGTCGACGAGGACGGCTTCACCGTGCGCGCGCTGCTCGCCAGCCGCCGCGTCCCGTGGGCCGTCGTCGACGGGCTGATCGCGCAGGGCGACACCGTCCAGGCGCGGCTGGCCAACGGCCACCTGGTCACGCTCGACGCCGTCCGCGCCGCCGACCTGCCCCGTGTGGTCGAGGCCGGCGGCAAGGAGCTGGAGAAGGCTCAGTAGCCGTCGGTGACGATGTTGTCGAGCGGAGCGCCGCTCACGAGACGCCGCAGCTGCTCGCCGGCCAGCCCGTAGGCCCGCCGGTGCAGGCCCGGCACCGAGCCGGCGACGTGTGGCGTGATCAGGACGTTCGGCAGCCGCCACAACGCGTGGTCGGCCGGCAGCGGCTCGGGGTCGGTGACGTCGGCGGCGAAGCCGATCCGCCCGGTCATCGCCTCCTCGGTGACGGCCGCGGTGTCCACGACCGGCCCGCGCGCGGCGTTGACCAGGAGCGCGCCGTCGCCGAGGTACTGCAGAAACCCCTTGTCGACGAGTCCGGTCGTCTCGGTGGTGAGCGGGACCAGCAGCACGACGACGTCAGCCGCAGGCAGCAGGGCCGGCAGCTCGTCGACCCCGTGCACCCCGGGCCGCGCCCGCCGCGCCACCCGCGTGACCGACACCTCGAACGGCAGCAACCGCGCCTCCAACGCCCGGCCGATCGAGCCGGAGCCGACGATGAGGATGCGCTTGCCGGCGAGTTCGGGGGTTTGCCGGTACCCCCAGTGGCCGCGCTCCTGCGCCCGGACGAACTCCGGGAAGCACCGTAAATAGGACAGGATCGCGGCGACCACCCACTCCGCGGTCGGCGAGTCGTGCACGCCCCGCGCGTCGCACAGCGTCACGCGCTGCGGCAGGCGGCCGGCCCAGGCATCGGCGCCGGCCGTCATGAGCTGCACGACCCGAAGCGCCGGCATCCGCTCGACCAGGGCCACCACGTCCGGCTTGGCCAGGAACGGCGGGACCCAGAAGACCAGGTCGGCGGGGTCCGACGGCAGCTCGCCCGGCGCCGGCATGACCTCGACGACGGAGTCCTCGGGCAGCGGGCCGAGCAGATCGCGCCCGGTCTCGTGGGGAATCCACACCTTCATAAGTTGATGATGAGGACTGGAACGCGCAGTACGCCAGGCGGCTCGTCACGTTGTGACTGAAGCTAGTCTTGGGCGGGTGAGCGCCCGGACCCACCGACACCTTGGCCGCGGCCTGCTGGCCGCCTGCACGGCGGCGGCGGTCCTGGCCCTCGCTGCCTGCTCGTTCGGCCCTCCCCCGCCCGATGAGCTGGGCTCGCCGCCCAAGCTCTCGCCGTACCCCTCCGTCTCCGCCTCCAACAGTGACGAGGGCGGTGGCCAGGCCGAGGTCGCCACGACCGTCCTGGCGAAGGGGCTGTCGGTGCCGTGGGGCATCGCGTTCCTGCCAGACGGTTCCGCACTCGTCACCGAGCGTGACACCAAGCGGCTCCTCAAGGTCGGCAAGGAGCAGACCTCCGATGGGCTGCAGGTCGCCGAGCTGCAGAAGGTCGACGAGGCCGTGCCGGGCGGCGAGGGCGGGCTCATGGGCATCGCCGTATCGCCGCAGTACGAGACCGACAAGACGGTGTTCGTCTACTACACCGCCAAGGACGACAACCGGGTCGCCAAGCTCGTGCTCGGCCAGCCGCCGCAGCCGATCCTGACCGGCATCCCGAAGTCCGGGATCCACAACGGCGGTCAGATCCACTTCGGCCCCGACGGGTTCCTCTACGTGGCCACCGGCGACGCGGCCAAGCCGGAGAACGCGCAGGACCTCACCAGCCTCGGCGGCAAGATCCTGCGCATCCAGGCCGACGGCAAGCCGGCGCCCGGTAACCCGTTCGGAACCGCGGTGTACAGCTACGGACATCGCAACGTGCAAGGCTTCGCCTGGGACGACAACCAGCGGCTGTACGCCGTGGAGTTCGGCGCCGGCGAATGGGACGAGCTCAACGTGGTCGAACCGGGCAAGAACTACGGCTGGCCGGCGATCGAGGGCAAGGGCACGGATCCGAAGTACACCAACCCGATCCAGGTCTGGAAGACCTCCGAGGCGTCGTGTTCCGGCCTGGCCTTCACCAATGGCTTTCTGGTGACCTCATGTCTGAAGGGTGAGCGGTTGTACGTCATGCAGGTCACGCAGGCGGGCGGGCTCTTCGGCGCCCCGGTGGCCCTGTTGAAGGGCACGCACGGCCGGCTGCGCGCGGCCGCCCTCTCGCCCGACGGCAGCGTCTGGGTCTCGACGTCCAACAAGGACGGTCGCGGCACCCCGAAGGCCGACGACGACAAGATCCTGCGCATCGTGATCAGCAACGTCGGTGAGGCCGGCAAGAGTTGACGTCACCGTTCCGCCGGCGGGCCGCCGTCGCGGCCACCCGGGTCCGCCGCCGGGCGATCGTCATGGCCGCCGGGCGGCGGCACCATCCACCGCTGCCCCGGTTCGCCCGGACCCGGCGGGTCCTGCACGGCGTGCTGGTCCTCGTCGTGGCCGTGATCGGCATGTTCATCGGCGTCACGCTGGGCGGCACCACCACCCAGGACATCGGCCCGTTCCGGGCGCAGCTGTCGCTGGTCCCGTCGTGGTCCGGCGACACGTCCGTCGAGATCCCGCCGCTCGGCTCGCTGGAGCTCGACAGCCACGACGGCCCGGCCCACCTGCGCATCCGGCTGGAGTCGCTCGACGAGGCGCGCACCCGGGCGGTCGTCGCCGAGGGCGGCAACCTTGAGCAGGTCAGCCACGACGCGGTCGACCAGCTCAACCTCGGCGTGCGCCGCCTCGCCCTGCAGACCGCCGGCTCCGGCATCCTCGGCGCGATGCTGCTGGTCGGCCTGGTGTTCCGGGCCCGGCGCGAGACCGCCGTGGCCGGCTTCGTGGTGATCGCGGTGCTCGCCTCGACCGGCGCCGCGACCGCGTACACGTTCAAGCCGGCCGCGATCCAGGAGCCGACCTACCGCGGCCTGCTCGTCAACGCACCCGCGATCATCGGTGACGCGCGGCGGATCACCGACCGCTACGAGGAGTACCGCGCGCAGCTGCAGAAGCTCGTGCTCAACGTCAGCAAGCTCTACGGCACGATCTCCGCCCTGCCGGTCTACGAGCCGAACACCAGCACGACGAAGGTCCTGCACATCTCCGACCTGCACCTCAACCCGGCGGCGTGGGGCGTGATCCGGTCGGTGGCCGACCAGTTCGCCGTCGACATGATCGTCGACACCGGCGACATCAACGACTGGGGCAGCGAGCCCGAGGCCTCTTACGTGAACGAGATCAGCCGCCTCAAGATCCCGTACATCTACGTCCGCGGCAACCACGACTCGACGATCACCGCGGCCGCCGTGGGCCGCCAGCCGAACGCGATCGTCCTCGACGACTCGATCAAGACGGTCGACGGCCTGACCTTCGCGGGCATCGGCGATCCGCGGTTCACCCCCGACAAGTCCACCGACGCGACGAACGAGGAGCAGCACCAGCAGGTCGTCACCTCGGGCGAGCTGCTGGCCGAGAAGATCCGCTCCAGCGGCAAGCCCGTCGACGTGGCGCTCGTCCACGACCCCGTGGCCGCCCAGCCCCTGGCCGGCACGGTGCCGCTGGTCCTGGCCGGGCACCGGCACCAGCGCTCGATCACCCGCCTGGACCCGTACGGCCCCGTCGCCGCCCCGATCGTCCTCCCCTCGGAGCCGCCGTCGGAGTCACCGTCGGAGTCACCGTCCGGTTCGCCGTCCGCGTCGGTGTCGGTCTCGCCGCAGCCTCCGCTGCAGGAGCGCACGCTGCTGATGGTCGAGGGCTCGACGGGTGGCGCCGGCCTGCGCGGATTGGAGAGCGAGAAGCCTTTGCCGTTGGCGCTTTCCATCTTGTACTTCGACAAGGACCGCAAGCTGACCGCGTACGACGACATTCAGATCGGCGGCACGGGCCTGACCGAGGTGGCGCTCCAGCGCAGGATCGTTCCCAAGGACACCAAGGCGGCCGCGACTCCGTCGCCGTCGCTGCACTCACCGTCGCCGTCCCTGACAGCCTCGCCGTCACCGTCACTGTCACCTTCTCCTTCCTGAGGCGGGCGGCGCCCATGATCAAGGGAAGAATCTGGCTGTCATAGCGACCAGAAGTTTCCCTTGATCATGGCCGGCGCGGGGTTTGCCGCTCGACGGACCGCGGCCCGCTTGTGTCGCTTCACCCTGTCGCCTCCGCTCCGCCCACCACGTCGGTCGGTCGACCGACCAAACTTACGGCGAGAGTTCGGTCGATCGACCGACCGAACTGGCCGCCAGAAGCGTTCGGTCAGTCGACCGACCAAAACCGCGCAAGCAGGTTCGGTCGACCGACCGACCGAAACCGCGCAAGCAAATTCGTTCAGTCGACCGACCAACATCGCGCAGAAAGCCCAGGAAGGGCTCGGTCCGTCGACCGACCAACGGCACGCAGGCGACTTCGGTCGGTCGACCGACCAACGCCGCGCACGAAGCCCACGAAGGGCTCGGTCCGTCGACCGACCAACGGCACGCAGGAGATTCGGTCGGTCGACCGACCAACGCCGCGCGCGAAGCCCACGAAGGGCTCGGTCCGTCGACCGACCAACGGCACGCAGGAGATTCGGTCGGTCGACCGACCAACGCCGCGCGCGAAGCCCACGAAGGGCTCGGTCCGTCGACCGACCAACGGCACGCAGGCGACTTCGGTCGACCGACCAACATCGCGCAGAAAGCCCACGAAGGGCTCGGTCCGTCGACCGACCAACGGCGCGTAGGAGATTCGGTCGGTCGATCGACCAACGCCGCGCAGGAAACTCAGGACGATTCGGTCGGTCGGCCGACGCAAAGGGGCGGCGCCCCCGTTCGGGCGCCGCCCCCCTCGCAAGGCAATCAGCGAGTCAGGACGTCAGGCGGGCGATGATCAGCTCGCGCACGGTCTTCGCGTCGGCCTTGCCGCCCGTGGACTTCATCACCGCGCCCACCAGGGCGCCGGCCGCGGCCACCTTGCCGTCGCGGACCTTCGCGGCGATGTCCGGGTTCGCGGCGATCGCCTCGTCGACGGCTGCCGTCAGGGCGCCCTCGTCGGACACGACCTCCAGGCCGCGGGCCGCGACGATCTCCGTCGGGGTGCCCTCGCCGGCGATGACGGCCTCCAGGACCTGGCGGGCCAGCTTGTCGTTGATCTTTCCCGAGTCGACCAGGCCCTGGAGCTCGGCGACGGCCGCCGGCGTCACGCCCAGCGACTCCAGCTCGGTCTCCGTCTCGTTGGCCTTGCGGGCCAGCTCGCCGAGCCACCACTTGCGGGCTGCGGCGGGCGTGGCGCCGGCGGTGACCGTGGCCGAGATGAGCTCGACGGCGCCCGCGTTGACCACCGACTGCATGTCGAGGTCGGAGAAGCCCCACTCGGCCTGCTGACGGGCCCGCCGGACCCGCGGCAGCTCCGGCAGCTCCGAACGAAGCGACTCAACCCACTCAGCGGACGGGGCGAGGGGGACCAGGTCGGGCTCCGGGAAGTACCGGTAGTCGGTCGCGGTCTCCTTGCTGCGGCCCGAGGTCGTCTCGCCGGTGTCCTCGTGGAAGTGCCGGGTCTCCTGGGTGATCGTGCCGCCGGACTCCAGGACGCCGGACTGGCGGATGATCTCGGAGCGGACGGCGCGCTCGACGCTGCGGAGCGAGTTGACGTTCTTGGTCTCGGTGCGGGTGCCCCAGTCGGCGCCGGGGCGGTTCAGCGAGGTGTTCACGTCGCAGCGCAGGGAGCCCTGCTCCATGCGGACGTCGGAGACGCCGAGGGAGCGGATGACGTCGCGCAGTTCGGTGACGTAGGCGCGGGCGACCTCGGGGGCGCGCGCGCCCGTGCCGGGGACCGGCTTGGTGACGATCTCGACGAGCGGGATCCCGGCGCGGTTGTAGTCGACGAGGGACTCGGTGGCGCCGTGGATGCGGCCGGTCGCGCCGCCGACGTGCAGCGTCTTGCCGGTGTCCTCCTCCAGGTGCACCCGCTCGATGCCGATGCGCACCGGTGAGCCTTCCACGTCGATGTCGAGGTACCCGTCAATGCACAGGGGCTCGTCGTACTGGCTGATCTGGAAGTTCTTCGGCATGTCCGGGTAGAAGTAGTTCTTCCGCGCGAACCGTCCCCACGGCGCGATCGAGCAGTTGAGGGCCAGGCCGATGCGGATCGTCGCCTCGATCGCGGCGCGGTTGGCGACCGGCAGCGCGCCGGGCAGGCCGAGGCAGACCGGGCAGACCTGCGTGTTGGGCTCGGCGCCGAACGCGGTCGGGCAGCCGCAGAACATCTTGGTGTTGGTGCCCAGCTCGACGTGGGTCTCCAGGCCGATGACCGGCTCGAACCGGGCCACCGCCTCCTCGTACGACAGCTGCGTCACGGTGCTCATTGTCTTCGCCTGCTTTCAGCCTTGGTGTATCCACGCACGGCATTGGGTATCACTTGGCAACCTGGAGAGGAGCGACAAATGCCTGTGCAGTTTCGGAAGAGCAAGAGGTTCGGCCCGTTCATTTTCCACTTCACGCAGGACGGGTTCTCCTCGTGGAGTTTCAAGCTGGGCCCCTGGTCGTGGAACTCGCGGAGCAAGAAGAACCGCGTCGACCTGCCCGGCCCGTTCTCCTGGCGGCAGGGCAGCCGCGGCTGAGCGACGGTGGGCGGCCGCCTCGAAACGGCCGCCCACGTCCGCTACAGCGCGGGCGGGGTCAACGGCGGGATCGCCGACTCCAGCGCGGCGGCGACGCGGTACATCCGGTCGTCGGCCATCGTCGGGGCCATGATCTGCAGGCCCACCGGCAGCCCCTCCGACAGCCCGGCCGGCACGGAGATCGCCGGCCCGCCGTACAGGTTCGACGGAATCGTGAAGAGGTCCGCCAGGTACATCTGGTACGGATCGGACGTCCGCGACCCCAGCGGGAACGCCACGAAGGGCGTGGTCGGCGCCAGCAGTACATCTGCCGCCTCGAAAGCCGCCTGGAAGTCCCGCGTGATCAGCGTGCGCACCTTCTGGGCCTGGCCGTAGTAGGCGTCGTAGTAGCCCGCGGACAGCGCGTACGTGCCGAGGATGATGCGCCGCTTGACCTCGGGGCCGAAGCCCGCGTCGCGGGTCAGCGACATGACCTCCTCCAGCGAGCGGTGGCCGTCGTCGCCGGTCCGCAGCCCGTACCGCACGCCGTCGAAGCGGGCGAGGTTGGACGAGCACTCGCTCGGCGCGATCAGGTAATACGCCGGCAGCGCGAACCTGAAGCTCGGGCAGGACACCTCGACGACCTCGGCGCCCAGCTTGACCAGCGCGTCGACCGACTCGCGGAACGCGGCGGCGACGCCCGGCTCGGCGCCCTCGCCGGAGAACTCCTGCACCAGGCCGAGCCGCACGCCGCTGAGGTCGCCGGTCGCGCCCAGCCGCGCGGCGCCGACCACGTCCGGCACCGGCTGCGGGATCGACGTCGAGTCGCGCGGGTCGTGGCCGCCGATGACGGCGTGCAGCAGGGCCGCGTCCTCGACGGTGCGGGCGCAGGGCCCCGGGGTGTCGAGCGAGGAGGAGAAGGCGATCAGTCCGTACCGCGAGGTGCCGCCGTACGTCGGCTTCGCGCCCACGGTGCCGGTCACGGCGGCGGGCTGGCGGATCGAGCCACCGGTGTCGGTGCCGATCGCGAGCGGCGCCTCGTAGGCGGCGACGGCCGCGGCCGAGCCACCGCCGGAGCCGCCGGGGATGCGGGTGGTGTCCCACGGGTTGTACGTCGGCCCGTACGCGGAGTACTCGGTCGACGAGCCCATCGCGAACTCGTCCATGTTGGTCTTGCCGAGCATGACCAGGCCGGCCTGGCGCAGCCGGCTGGTGATCGTCGCGTCGTACGGCGGGCGCCAGCCCTCGAGGATCTTCGAGCCGGCCGTGGTCGGCACGCCCTTGGTGGTGATCACGTCCTTGACGCCGATCGGCACGCCGGCCAGCGGCCCGAGCTCGGCGCCCTTGGCCCGCTGGTCGTCGACGGCCTTCGCGGCGGCCAGCGCGCCGTCGCGGTCGACGTGCAGGAACGCGTGGACCTTGCCCTCGACGGCGGCGATCCGGTCGAGGTGCGCGGTGGCGACCTCGACGGCCGACACCTCCTTCGCGGCGAGCTTGCGGCCCAGCTCCGCGGCGGTCAGCTTGGTGACGTCACTCATCGGACTCAGGCCTCCTCGTCCAGGATCCGCGGGACGCGGAAGCGGTCCTCGGCGGTGTCGGGCGCCATGGCCAGCGCGTCCTCGCGCAGCAGGCTCGGCTCGACGACGTCGTCGCGGTACACGTTGGTCAGCGGGACCGAGTGCGACGTCGGCGGCACGTCGACCGCCGCGATCTCGCCCACCTGGGCGACGGCCTGCAGGATCACGTCGAGCTGCCCGGCAAAGGTGTCGAGCTCGTCTTCGGTGACGGCAAGCCGCGCGAGGCGCGCGAGATGCGCCACCTCTTCGCGGGAAATCGTGGCCATCGGCGCGGTACTCCTTAGGTCGTCGGCTTGACGCAGCGTGACATGCGGTCGTCAACCCTACGAGTCTATTTCGTGGCGGTTATGTGTTGTGCACGGCCACGGATTGATTCCGCCGTGTGAGCCAGTCGATCAGCTGCGCGGGTGGCATCGGGCGGGCGAAGTACCACCCCTGGGCGAGGTCACAGCCCGATTCGACGAGCATCCGCCAGGTCGGCTCGTCCTCGACGCCCTCCGCCACGACCCGCAGCCCGAGGGCCCGGGCAAGATCGATCATCGACCGCACGATCGCCGCGTCGTCCGGGTCGGTCGCCACCCCGAGCACGAAGGAGCGGTCGATCTTGACCTCGGCGAGCGGGAGCCTCCGCAGATGCAGCATCGACGAGTAGCCGGTACCGAAGTCGTCCAGCGCGATCGCCACACCCAGCCGCTCCAGGCGGGCCAGCGTGGCCAGCACCCGGCGCGGGTCGGCCATCAGCGCACTCTCGGTGATCTCCAGCTCCAGCCGCGAGGGGTCCACGGCGAACTCCCGCAGGCGCGCCTCGATGCGCTCGGCGATCTCACCCGTGTGCAGGTCGCGCACGCTGACGTTGATCGCCACGCGCACGTCGCCGGCCGCCGCGCCCCAGGCGGCGAGCTGCCCGACGGCCTCGTCGACGATCCGCAGGGTGAGCAGCCGCATGACGGCGCTGTGCTCGGCGACCTTGATGAGCTCCTCGGGGTCGACCGGCCCGCGCTCCGGGTGGTGCCAGCGCAGCAGCGCCTCCAGCCCGACGACGGCGCCGGTCGCCAGCTCGACCTGCGGCTGGTAGTACAGCTCGATCCCGGAGTCCGCGGGCGACTCCAGCGCCCACCGCAGGTCGGCGAGCAGGCTCAGCCGCTCCGGCGAGTTGTGGTCCGACTCGGGCGCGTACACGGCGAGGTTGTCCCCGCGCGCCTTCGCGTCGTACATCGCCACGTCGGCGTGCTGCATCAGCTCCTCGAAGCTCCCGCCGTGCTCCGGGTAGACGGCCACCCCCACCGACCCGCCGACGTCGATCGGCAGCCCGTCGAGGAGCACCGGCTCGGCCAGGGCGGCCATGATCTCCGCCGCTCGCGCCCGTGCCCCCTCGGTGTCCCGAAGATGTGGTACCACGATGGCGAACTCGTCGCCGCCGAGCCGCCCGACGAGGTTGTCCCCGGCCGCCGTGGTGAGCCGCCGCGCCACCTCCACCAGCAGCCGGTCACCCACCCGGTGCCCGAGCGAGTCGTTGACCTGCTTGAACCCATCCAGGTCGAGCAGCAGCAGGGCCAGCCGCCGGTCGGTCGCGCCGCCCTCGGCCCGCTCGGCGTGCTCCTGCAGCCGGGCCGCGACCGCCCGCTCGAGCGCCTCCCGGTTCGCGAGCCCGGTGAGGGGATCGCGCCGGGCGGCCCGCGCCCGCTGCATGGCGAGCCGAGCCATCCGTCGTACGGCGAACAGCGTCACGAGCGCGAGCGGCACGAGCAGGATGTTGACGTGCGCGGCGGCGACCAGCCCGGGCGCCGACAACAGCAGCGCTCCGGTGGACAACGCGTCGGCGGCGAGCGCCCGGCGGAGCCCGGCCCGCCAGTCGCCCCCGAACCGCAGCCAGATCGCGGTGGAGACGAGCAGGTTGTTGAGCAGGAACCAGGCGACCGCCGCGACCACGATCCACGGCACCGCGGAGCGCTGGGCGAACAGCGCGTGGACCTCCATGCCGACCTCGGGCATGAGCGTCGCGTGCAGCACGGCGGTGGCGGCGGCGAACGACAGCAGGTACTGCGCGGCGTTGAACGCGGCCCGCCAGACGGTGTGCCGCAGCCAGACCGCGGCGACGACCACGGCCCCGAGCTGGACGAGCACCGCGAGCGTGAACCCGAACTGGAGCAGGATCGCGAAGGTGAAGCAGACCGAGGGGAACGCGAGGAAGGAGTCCTCCCCCCGCGACCCCTGCGCGAACCAGGGCGTGTCGGCCGCGAGCGTGAGCACGGCGAACAACCAGAACGCGGTGGGCAGCCGCTCCGGCACCCCGCCGGCGTACAGGCTGACCACAAGAATCCCGAGCGCGCCGACCACGACGAAGGCGACGTACGCAAAGAACCGCCGGGCGTGCCGCGGAGGCGCGGTGTTCCGCAGCGCGCTCTGCTCCATTTGTCGCGTTCCCCCCATCTGCCCTGATTGGCTTTCCGGCACGCTCTGCGAGCCTGCACCCACGGACGGACGATGCGCGGGAAGGATGCGGAATCGATGCACAAGTCGCCCATGATTCAACCGACCGGGCGATGCCACAGTGGACAGATCGGCTTGAATACCCTTGTACGGTAACCGTTTCCGGACACAGCGTCACGGATTTGAATAGACCCAGATCACTCTTTGGAACGATTCCATGATCGCGAAAACGCCTGGTCGCCAAGCCACTCCGGACCCGCCAGGCATCCGTGGCTCATGATCGAGGGAAACATCTGGTAGCTATCGAAGCCAAAAGTCTCCGTCGATCAAGAAAACCCGCCGACAGCCGCGCCGGACCCGACGCCGAACCGGACTAATCAGAACAATTCGCCACAGCGGGAAATGAATGCAGCCGCGCAGGAGACAAGCGGGGCATGAGATGGCCGCGCGGGAGACGAGCCCCCGGGAGGACCACAGCACAGGGCAGGACCACGTGGGGCAAGCCGCCTCGTCAGGCCCCCGGCGGACCGGGCAAGGCAGCGTGTGACGCATCGGCCCGACCAGTGGCAGAAGCTCGCCCGGATTGACGCGAGCCACGGAGGCCCCCGTTCGCAATCCGCCGTGCTCGTCGCGGGGCGGCGGCGGGCTGGGCCGGCGCCCGGGCCGCGAACGGGTCCCGGCCACCAGCCCCGCCTGCCACGGCGTCGCGGGGTTCGTCGCGGGGTTACTCGTCCGGGGTTACCTGGGCGGCGGCTCGGGCCGCTTCCGGGCCCTCGTGCAGGAGGAGGTCGAAGGCGGCCTCGTCGAGGATCGGGACCTTGAGCGTCGCGGCCTTGTCGGCCTTGGAGCCCGGGGACTCGCCCACCACCACGAAGTGGGTCTTCTTCGAGACGGAGCCGGTCACCTTGCCGCCGCGGGAGGTCACGGCCTCCGTGGCCTCGTCGCGGGAGTACTTCTCCAGGGAGCCCGTCACGACCACCGTGATGCCGTCCAGCAGGCGGGGGCCCGTCTCGGTGCGCTCCTCGACCATCCGGACGCCCGCGGCGGTCCAGCGGTCGACCCACTCGCGGTGCCAGTCGACCGTGAACCAGTCGTGGACGGCCTTGGCGATCGTCGGGCCCACGCCCTCGACCGAGACCAGCTCCTCGGTGGTCGCGTTGGCGATGGCCTCCATGGAGCCCAGCGAGTTGGCCAGCGCGACCGCGGCGGTCGGGCCGACGTGGCGGATCGACAGGGCGATCAGGACGCGGGCCAGCGGGCGCTGCTTGACCTCCTCCAGGTTGAGTAGGAGCAGCTGGGCGTTGCTGCTCAGGGAGCCGTCCTGGTTGACGAAGAACGGGGACTGGCGCAGGCGGTCGGCCGTGACGTCGAACAGCTCGCTCTCGTTGACGATCACGCCGTCGAGGAGGGCGGCGGCGGACTTCCAGCCGAGGGCCTCGATGTCGAGCGCGTTGCGGTGGGCCAGGCCGAACAGGCGCTCGCGCAGCTGGCCCGGGCAGTAACGCGCGTTGGGGCAGCGGATGTCGACGTCGCTCTCCTTCTCCGGGGCGAGCAGCGTCTTGCAGGACGGGCAGTGGGTGGGCATCACGAACGCGCGCTCGGTGCCGTCGCGGCGGTCGGCGACCGGGCCGAGCACCTCGGGGATCACCTCGCCGGCGCGGCGGATGACGACCGTGTCGCCGATGAGGACGCCCTTGCGCACGACCTCCTGCGCGTTGTGCAGGGTCGCCTGGGCCACGGTCACGCCGCCGACGAACACCGGCTCCATGACGGCGAACGGGGTCACGCGGCCGGTGCGGCCGACGTTGACCTCGATGTCGAGGAGCCTTGTCATGGCCTCCTCGGGCGGATACTTGAACGCGATCGCCCAGCGGGGCGCCTTGCTGGTGGAGCCGAGGCGACGCTGGATCGACATCTGGTCGATCTTCACGACCACGCCGTCGATCTCGTGCTCGATCTTGTGGCGCTTCTCGCCATACTCCGCGATGTAGGACCGGACGCCCTTGAGGTCGTCGAACACCTTCCAGCGCTCCGAGGTCGGCAGGCCCCAGGCGTGCATCAGCTCGTAGGCCTCGGACTGGGTCGCCGGGTTGAACCCCTCGCGGGCGCCGAACCCGTGCACCAGCATGCGCATCGGCCGCGACGCGGTGATGCGCGGGTCCTTCTGGCGGAGGCTGCCGCTGGCCGCGTTGCGCGGGTTGGCGAACGGCCGCTCCCCCGCCGCGACCTGGGCCGCGTTGACCTCCTCGAAGCCGGCGAGCGTGAAGAACACCTCGCCGCGGACCTCCAGCAGCGCGGGCACGTCGTCGCCCGCGAGCCGCTCCGGGATGTCGCGGATCGTGCGCGCGTTGAGCGTGATGTCCTCGCCGGTGCGCCCGTCGCCGCGGGTCGCGGCCCGGACCAGCCGGCCGTCGCGATAGGTGAGGTTGACCGCCAGGCCGTCGATCTTCAGCTCGCACAGATACTTCGGCTGGGAGCCGGCGTCGCGCTCGACCCGCTCGACCCACGCGTTGAGCTCGTCGTCGTCGAGCGCGTTGTCCAGGCTGAGCATCCGCTCGGCGTGCGTGACGGCGGCGAAGTCGGTCGAGAACGTGCCACCGACGCGCTGGCTCGGCGAGTCGGGCGTGAGCAGCGCCGGGAACTCGGCCTCGATCGCCTCCAGCTCGCGCATGAGCCGGTCATAGATCGAGTCGTCGACGCTCGGCGACTGGAGGATGTAGTAGCGATACTGATGCTCGTCCAGCTCCCGGGCCAGCTCCGCGTGCCGCTGACGCGCTTCGGGGGTCGGCTCGGCCTCGAGTTCGCTCATGCCAGCAACCTACCGCCCGGGTACGACAAAAAACTCACTCCTCCGACAGCCGGCGACCGGCGTCACGCAGGGCCTTCAGCACCGGGGGACGGACCATCCCGCACGGCGGCGTGAGCACCACCTGGGAGGCCAGCGAGGCGGCCGGGAAGCCCAGCTTGCGCCAGAGATCCCGCACGGAGGAGGCCATGGCCGCCGACGAGCCGGTCACGCCGGCGAACAGGCCCAGCCCGAGATCCAGGAACTCGCCCAGCTCATCCAGATCGGAGACCAGCGAGAGGTCCAGCGCCACACCAGCGACGCCGGCCGAGGAGAGCAGCGGAAGCGGTACCGAAGGCGCACAACAATGCACCACCACCGGCACACCGGCCGCGGACACAAGGTCGGACAGCACCGACCGGGCCAGGGAGACGTCCACCGAGCGAAGCGTCCCGAACCCGCTCTCGGTGGGCACCCGACCGGCCAGCACAGACGGCAGCGACGGCTCGTCGACCTGCACCAGCACCGAAGCGTGCGGCAGCCGCGCCCGCACCGACGCGACGTGGAGCCGCACCCCCTCGGCCAGCGACGCGGCGAGGTCGCGGGTGGCGCCGGGATCGCGCAGGACCGCGCCCCCGATCGGCAGGCTGATCGACGCGGCGAGCGTCCACGGGCCGGGGACCTGCACCTTGAACAGGCCGGTGTACTCCCCGGCGAGCTCGGTCATCGTGTCCAGGTCGCGGTCGAGGTAGTCGAGGGCGACCCGCAGGTCGTGGCCGGGCCGGGCCGCCAGGCGCCAGCGCGCCGCGTACAGCTCGATCGGCAGCTCGACCAGGAACGCCCCGCCGCGCCCGATCATGTCCGCGCCCGGGCCGCGCTCGGGCAGCTCCGGCAGGTGGGGCAGGTCGGGCAGCTCCCCGAGGACGATCCGCTGCGCCTCGGCGATGTCGGTGCCGGGCATGGACCCGATGCCGGTGGCGGACCCGGCCGGCCAGGGAAAGCTCACGAGGTCTCCGCGATCGTCGCCGAACCGAGCACGATGTCGCCGTCGGGCGACGGCTCGTAGCACACGATCGCCTGCCCGGTGGCGATCCCGCGGGCCGGTCGCGCCAGCGTGGCGACCAGCCGGTCGTCCTCCACCCGCACCGTGGCCGGGATCGTCTCGCCGTGCGCCCGCATCTGCACCTCGCACGACACGGTGGTCGACGGCACCATCCACACCGGACGCTCACCCACCACTGTGGACACGTCGAGCATGGCGACCGGCCCGACCGTGACGGTGTTCGTCAACGGGGTGATGGACAGGACGTACCTGGGGTTGCGGTCCGGCGCCGACACCCGCAGGTCCAGCCCCCGGCGCTGCCCGACGGTGTAGGCGTAGGCGCCGGAGTGCTGCCCGATGACGTCCCCGCTCACGGCGTCGACGATGTCACCCGGTGAGGACCCCAGCCGGTCAGACAGGAACCGCCGGGTATCGCCGTCCGAAATAAAGCAAATGTCGTGACTATCCGGTTTGTCGGCGACGGCCAGCCCGCGCGAAGCGGCCTCGCCGCGGACAGCGGCCTTCGTGGACGTGCCGAGCGGGAACACCGCCCGCGAGAGCTGCGCAGCGGAGAGCACGGCCAGCACGTACGACTGGTCCTTGCCCAGGTCCACGCTCCGCCGCAGCAGCCCGTCGGGGCCGAGCCGGGCATGATGCCCGGTCACGACGGCGTCGAAACCGAGCGCCACCGCCCGATCGAGCACGGCCGCAAACTTGATCTTCTCGTTGCACCGCAGGCACGGGTTCGGCGTGCGGCCGGCCGCGTATTCGGCCACGAAGTCGTCCACGACGTCCTCGTGGAACTGCTCCGCCATGTCCCAGACGTAGAACGGGATCCCGATCACGTCCGCGGCTCGGCGCGCGTCCCGGGCGTCCTCCAGCGTGCAGCAGCCGCGGGCGCCCGTACGGTACGTCTGAGGGTTGCGGGCCAGCGCCAGGTGCACGCCGGTCACGTCGTGCCCGGCCGCCGCCGCCCGGGCCGCCGCGACCGCCGAGTCGACCCCGCCGGACATCGCCGCTAGCACTTTCACAGCACAAGCCTACTCAGGCGCCGATCAGCGTGACTTGGCCGTCGCGCGGCGGGCCCGCTCGACCGCCCCGGGCAGCGCGGCGATCAGCGCATCGATGTCCTCGACCGTCGAGGTGTGCCCGAGCGTGAACCGCAGCGACGAGCGGGCCCGGGCGTCGTCGGCCCCCATCGCCAGCAGCACGTGCGATGGCTGCGCGACCCCGGCCGAGCAGGCCGAGCCGGTCGAGCAGGCGATCTCCTGGGCGTCGAGCAGCAGCAGGAGGGCGTCACCCTCGGCACCCGGGAACGAGAAGTGGGCGTTGGCGGGGAGCCGGTTGCCGGTGTCGTCGCCGTTGAGGATCGCGTCCGGCACGGCCTGGCGTACCCGCTCGACGAGCGTGTCGCGCAGCCGCCCGATGCGCTCGGCCGTCTCGCGCTGGGTCTTCACCGCGAGCTCCACCGCAACCGCGAACGCGACGATGCCCGGCACGTCCAGCGTGCCGGAGCGCACGTCGCGCTCCTGGCCGCCGCCGTGGGCCAGCGGCGTGCACTCGACCTCCCGGCCGAGCAGCAGGGCGCCGACCCCGATCGGGCCGCCCAGCTTGTGGCCGCTCACGGTCAGCGCGGCCGCGCCGCTCGCCGCGAAGTCGACCGGCACCTGCCCCACCGCCTGGACGGCGTCGGTGTGGAACGGGACGCCCGCGGCGAGCGAGAGCGCGGCCAGCTCGGCCACCGGCTGGACGGTGCCGACCTCGTTGTTGGCCCACATCACGGTGGCCACCGCGACGTCACCGCCGGCCAGCGCCTCGGCGAGCGACTCGGGCCGCACCCGGCCGGCCGCGTCGACCGGCAGCCAGGTGACGCCGGCGTGCTCGTGCTGCTCCAGCCAGGCGACGGCGTCGAGCACGGCGTGGTGCTCGACCGCGCTGGCGACTACCTTCGTGCGGGTGGCATCGGCGCCGCGGCGTGCCCAGTAGATGCCCTTCACCGCCAGATTGTCGCTTTCGGTGCCACCCCCGGTGAAGATCACCTCGGACGGCCGGGCTGCGAGGGCGGCGGCGATGCGCTCCCGGGACTCCTCCACGTGACGGCGGGCGTGGCGGCCGGGGGCGTGCAGCGACGAGGCGTTGCCGACTTCGCGCGCCGTGGCGACGTAGGCGTCGAGCGCCTCCGGGAGCATCGGCGTGGTGGCGGCATGGTCGAGGTACGACATCGGCCCCAGCCTAACGGCCGGGCGCTCCTTACCACCTCACCGGTGCACGCAGTATGAAAACCTGCGAGGGTGCATCCGCGGGGGTGCCGGGCGCCGAATACCCGATGACGACACCCGCTACCGTCAGGGACGTGCCCGTGCGATGGCTGCTGTGACCTCGGCCGACGACCGGTTCGCCGCGTTGTTCCAGGCCGGGGACGAGCACGCCCTCCGGCTCGCCTACGAGCGCTTCGGACCCGCCGTGCACCACCTCGCGGCCCGCACCCTCTCCAGCGCGGCCGACGCCGAGGACGTCACGCAGGCGACGTTCGTGGCCGCCTGGCTGGGCCGGGCGGGCTTCGACCCGGCCCGCGGCTCGCTGCTCGGCTGGCTGCTCGGGATCGCCCGGCGCAAGATCGTCGACCACCTCCGCGCGGCGGCGCGCGACGACCGGATCGCCGAGTCGGCCCGTCGGCTCGCCTTCTTCGTTCCGGCCGCGGCACCGCCGGAGGCGGTCGTGGACCGGCTGGTGGTGGCCGACGAGCTGGCCCAACTGCCGGGCGACCAGCGGCGGGTGCTGGAGCTGGCGTTCTACGACGACCTGACGCACCAGCAGATCGCCGCCGTGACCGGCCTGCCGCTCGGCACGGTGAAGAGTCACCTGCGGCGCGGTATGGCGCGGCTGCGCGACCGATGGGAGGTGGACGGTGTCACACCTGGAGCCCGAGCGGCTGGTCCTTCTCGCGCTCGGTGAGGGGACGCTGGATCAGCACGAGACCGGCCACCTGGACTCGTGCGAGCGCTGCCGCGCCGACATGGCCGAGCTGCGGGGGGTGGCCGGCCTGGGCCGCCGCACGCAGCCGCTGCGCGACCTGCCGCCCGCACCCTCGCACGTGTGGGACCGGATCCGGTCGGAGCTGGCGGCCTCGGAGCGCGCCTTCCCGCCGCCTGCCGTGAGCCTGCACTCCGACCCTCCCCCACGACGCCTGTCCCCGCCCCGCTCGTCCCCGCCCTGCTCCTCCCCACCCGCCGCCGCACCGCCGGCCGGGTCCTCACCAGCCGCTTCCCGGGCGCCTCTGGAGTGGCCCGCACCTCCGCCCGCGCCCGTTGCGGCCGCCGCTCACCCACCCGCGGCTTCGTCTCCCCCGACCGCGGCTCCTGCTTCGCCACCCTCGACGCCGGGTGAGCTCCTCGAACCCGTCGGCGGGCGGCGGCGCGGGCCCGGCTGGGTGGCCACCGTCGTCATCGCGGCCGGGGCGGCCGTCGCGGGGGCCGGGGTGACGGCCGGGGTGCTGTACGACCGGGGGCCCGAGGGTCGGCCCGCGCCCGCCACCTGCCGGGCCGGCGACCCCCGGGTCGAGCTCGAAGCGCTGCCGGGGGCGCCGTCCGGGCTGAGCGGGTACGCGTGCCTGGTGGGCGCCGGCGGCGACCGCAAGCTGCTCGTCCACGCCGAGGGCATGCCGGCGCGGGCCGACGGGGACTACGAGGCCTGGCTGCTCGACCCGGCGAGCCTCGGCGTGCAGCCGCTCGGGGTCCTGGGCAGCGGCGCCGACCAGGAGCTCACCGTGCCGGACACGCTCGACCTGGCGCGGTACAACGTGGTGGACATCTCGGCGGAGCCGCACGACGGCAACGCCGCGCACTCGGGCCACAGCGTGCTGCGCGGCCTGCTGCCGTGAACGAGAAAGAGCGCCCCGAGGGGCGCTCTTCCCAGCGGTACCAGATGATCACTTGCGCTTGCGAATCTCCTCCGCGGCCTGCGGGACCACCTTGAACAGGTCGCCCACCACGCCGAAGTCGGCGAGCTCGAAGATCGGGGCCTCCGCGTCCTTGTTGACCGCGACGATCGTCTTCGAGGTCTGCATGCCGGCCCGGTGCTGGATCGCGCCGGAGATGCCCAGCGCGACGTACAGCTGCGGGGAGACGGTCTTGCCGGTCTGGCCGACCTGGAACTGGTGCGGGTAGAAGCCGGAGTCGACGGCCGCGCGGGACGCGCCGACGGCGCCGCCGAGCAGGTCGGCCAGCTCCTCGACCAGCTTGAAGTTGTCGGCGCTGCCGACGCCGCGGCCGCCGGAGACGACGATCGAGGCCTCGGCCAGCTCCGGGCGGGCGCCCTTGGCCTCGACCTTGCGCTCGACGACCTGGGCCAGCAGGTCCCGCTTCTCGACCGCGACCGCGACCGCCTCGACGACCGGGGTGACCGGCGACGCGGCCGGGGTCAGCGAGTTGGGGCGCACGGTCACGATGGGCAGGCCCTTGGTGACCTTCGACTTGACGATCGTCGATCCGGCGAAGACGACCTGCGTGGCGGTACCGTCGGATTCCACCGCGACGACGTCGGTGAGCAGGCCGTTGTCGAGCTTGACGGCGACGCGGCCGGCGATCTCCTTGCCCTCCTGCGACGACGGCAGGAGCACGGCGGCCGGCGACACCTGCTTGATCAGGTTCGCGAGCACGGTGGCCTTGGGCGCCACCAGGTAGTCGGTCAGGTCGGCGCTCTCCGCGGCGTACACCTTCGCGGCGCCGTACTCGCCCAGCTTGTCCACGACGCCCGCCGCGGCGCCCTCGCCACCGAGGACGACGGCGGCCACGTCGCCGAGCCCGAGCGAGCGGGCCAGCGTGAGCATCTCGAGGGTGACCTTCTTGACCCCGTTCGGGGAGGCCTCGACGACGACCAGTACTTCAGCCATGGTTGCGACTCCCCTTACACGAACTTCTCGGAGGCGAGGTACTCGACGAGCTTCACGCCGCCGTCGTCACCCGCGTCGACCTTGTTGCCGGCCTGGCGGGGCGGGCGCTTGCTGTGCTCGACGACGGCGCTGGTCGCACCTTCGAAGCCGACCTCGGCCGCCGCGACGCCCAGGTCGCTGAGCGAGAGGGTCTGCAGCGGCTTCTTCTTGGCCGCCATGATCCCCTTGAACGAGGGGTACCGCGGGTCGTTGATCGTGTCCCACACGCTCACCAGCGCCGGCGTGGCCGCGGAGACGACCTCGTAGCCCTCGTCGGTCTGCCGCTCGATGGTCAGGCTGGACCCGTCCACCGTGAGCTTCCGGGCGCCGGTCAGCGCCGCGATCCCGAGCCGCTCCGCGATCATGTGCGGCAGCACCTGCACCCGGCCGTCGGTCGACTCGGCACCGCAGATGACCAGGTCGGCGTTCTGCTGGGCGATGGCGGCGGCCAGCACCTTCGACGTGGCGACGGCGCACGAGCCGTGCAGCGCGTCGTCGACGACGTGGACGGCCGAGTCGGGCCCCATCGAGAGCGCCTTGCGGATCGACTCCGTGGCGCGGTCCGGGCCGACGGTCAGGACGACGACCTCCCCGCCGTGCGCCTCCTTGAGGCGCAGCGCCTCCTCGATGGCGTACTCGTCCATCTCGTTGATCACATTGTTCGCCGACGCGCGGTCGACGGTGTTGTCGTCACTGCGCAGGTTGCGGTCCGCGCCGGAGTCCGGCACCTGCTTGACGAGTACGACGATCTTCATCGTGGTCCGAGGTCCTCCTGCTTGACAGTCACTCGCGCCTTCGCGGGCGACTTGCGCCCCACGTTACGGCTCACCCGGCGCAGTACCAGGGCCGCCACCCAGATGCTACTCACGAGTAGGTTCGGAATGGCGGTGAAAAGCGTCACCCACCGTGCGCGCCCCGGAGCGGGAGGTGGGGGAAATGTCACAAAAATCCCAGGCAGTGGAGCCGGCGCGACCACTGTCCGCAGCGGTGGCCCGACACGCTGCGGAAAAGGTCACACACCGCTGACGGGAGGCGCCAGACGACCACCGGTCCGCGCGCCTGCCGCAAACGCCGATCACGGCCGGCCGCTCCATGATCAAGGGAAACTCCTGGTCGTTATGGCAGCCAGATTCTTCCCTCGATCATGAGGTAGCCCCTCGCGCGTGCGGCATTCGCCCACCGCGACATAACCGAAATGTCGGATATGTCAGGTGCGAAACGCCGGACATATCCGGAAAAGGCAGCCGGTCAGTCGGCGGCCATCACCGCGGCCACCTCGGTTTTTGCCGCTCGGCGGGCCGGGAGCAGCGCCGCCACGGCGCCGGCCACCGCGGCCAGGGCCACGTAGAGGAGGAGCTGGCCGTACGGGAGGACGGGGTGGCCGTGGCCGTACTGGCGGATGAGGCCCACCGACGCCGACACCCCCACGAGCACGCCGAAGCCGACGCCCACCACCGCGCCCACCACCGCCATCAGCATGGCCTCCAGGACCAGCATGCCGCGGAGCTGGCCGCGGGACAGGCCGAGCGCACGGAGCAGCGCCGACTCGCGGGTGCGCTCCAGGACCGACAGGGCCAGCGTGTTGGCGATGCCGGTCAGGCCGATCACGATCGACATGCCGAGCAGGGCGGAGAACACGCCGAGCTGCTCGTCCAGCGTGCCGGTCACGCGGGCGCGCCACTCGGCCTGGCTGGAGACCTGGGTCAGCGGGGCCGCCGCCAGGGACGCGTCCACGGCGGCCCGGGAGGCCTCCGGGCTCACCCCCTCCGCGGCCTTCACCAGGACCTGGTCGGGGTCGCCGGTGCCGAAGATGGCGGCGTAGTCGGTCCAGTCGACCAGGGCCTGGCCGTCGGTGGGGGCGTCGTCGTAGAGGGCGGCGACGCGCAGCGTGAGGGAGCGGACCTCGACCGAGGAGCCGACGCGGGCGCCGATGGCGTCGGCGAAGAAGCGGTTGAGGGCGACCGTGCCGGGCTGGAGCGCGGCGGCGGAGCCGGCGGTGATCTCCGGGCGCAGGACGGTGTCCAGGGCGCCGGGCTCCATCGACCAGACCTCGGCCCGGTGGCCGGCCACGTCGGCGTCGCGGCTGCGGGCGGCGGCGACCGCGGCCAGCTCGCTGTGTGAGCGCAGGACCTCGGTCACCGCGAGCGGCACGCGGCGGGCCTGGCCGCCGGGGGTGTAGACGCCGCTGATGATGTAGTCGACGGCGAAGTTCTCGTCCAGCTCCTGCTCGGCCTGCTCGCGGGCGGTGGCCAGCAGCACGCTGAAGACGCTCATGAGGGCCAGGCCGATCATGAGCGCGCTGGTGGTGGCGGCGACGCGCTTCGGGTTGCGCAGGGCGTTGGTGACGGCCAGGCGGGCCGGGGCGCCCAGCAGGCGGGCGGGCAGCCAGCCGGCCCAGGCGGTCAGCCGCGACACGATCAGCGGCGAGGCGATGACGATGCCGGTGAAGACCCCGATCGCGCCGGTGAACACGATCGGCACGCCGTTGAAGCCGGGGACCCGGGTGCCCGCGAGCATGAGCAGACCACCCCCGGCGGCCAGAACAAGAGCGACGGTGGTGCGCAGCGGGCGGCGGCCGGGGACGGCGGCCTCCAGGGTCGTGGCGCGCAGCGCGGCCAGCGGCGGGATGCGGGAGGCGGTGACGGCGGGCAGGAGCGAGGCGACGACCGTGAAGAACGTGCCGGCGCAGACGCCGACCAGGATGGTCGTCGGGGTGACGATGAGCCGGTCGACGCGCACGCCGCTGCCCACGGTGTTGCGGCCGATGAGCAGGCCCTCGCCGACGACGGTGCTCACCAGCAGGCCGCCCAGGGAGGCGACGACGCCGACGACGACCGCCTCGAGCACGACCGAGCCGAAGATCTGCGGTCGCGAGGCGCCGACGCAGCGCAGCAGGGCCAGCTCGCGGACCCGCTGGGCGACCAGGATGGCGAACGTGTTGTAGATGACGAAGACGGAGACCGCGAGCGCGATCAGGCCGAAGCCGAAGATCACGACGAGGAAGCCGTCGACGTACTTCGCCGCGGCGACCGCGTAGTCGGCCCGCACCTCCTCGCCGGTGAGCACCCGGGCCCGGCTGCCGAGCTTCTCCTGGAGGCGGTCGGCGAGCTCCCGCTGGGTGACGCCGGGCGCGGCGGAGACGGCCACCTCGGCGTAGCCGTCGGCGCCGGTCAGCGTGCGCATGTCGGCCGGGGTGAGCGCGGCGACGGTCAGGCCCGCGAACCGCTTGTTGGCCCCGAGGTCCATGATCCCGACCAGGTCGAGGGCGACCGGCTGCTGGTCGGGCCCGACGACGGAGACCCGCTGCCCGACCGTGAAGCCGTAGATCTCGGCCGTCGTGTCGTCGATCGCGACCTCGCCGGGGCGGGCGGGCAGCCGGCCGGCGCCGATGTCGTACATCGACAGGTGCCCGTCGCCCGGGGTCGACAGCGCCCAGCCGATGCGGCCCAGGTTGGAGATGAGCCGGCCCTTGGGGTCGAGCATCGGCAGCCGCTCGGCCATCCGGCCGTCGGCGTGCGCGACGCCGGGCACGGAGCGCACGTCGTCGAGGATGCCGTCGTCGAGCCGCCGCGAGGTCTCGGCGAAGCTGACCGCGTTGGAGGTGCCGACCGAGGCGTCGACGTTCTTGGCGGCCCGGGCCAGGTCGTCGAAGAAGGCCGCCTTGGCGGTGTCGCCGTAGACCAGCGTGCCGGCCAGGAAGCCGACACCGATCATGATGGCTATGGCGGTCAGCAGCAGCCGCAGCTTGTGCGCGCGGAGTCCGGCGAAAGTTGTTCGCAGCATCGCGCGAGACTGTACCGAGGGAGTCTGACAATCATGTCGGTGTGGGCAATGATCCGACGTTGGTTCGACCCTGCCGAGGTCCGCTCGGAGGGGACCACGCCGGACTACCGGTTCTCGCTGGCGAACGAGCGCACGTTCCTCGCCTGGCTGCGCACGGCGCTGGCCCTGGTCGGCGGCGGGCTCGCGGTCGCCCAGTTCCTGCCCGGGCACCGGCTGCGGCTGGTGATCGCGGTGTCGTTGTTCGCGCTGGGCGGGCTCGTCGCGCTGCGCGCGGTGGACCACTGGTCCCGCAGCGAGCGGGCGATGCGGCTGGGTGAGGCGCTCCCCCCGTCGCGGTTCCCCGCCGTTCTCGCCCTGGTGATCACCCTCGGCGCCGCCGCCCTCCTAATAGGGACGCTGGTATGAACCCACCGGAAGCCACCCCAGCGAACCTCCCGGGAGCGAACCAGCCGGGAGCCGCCCACGAGCGCACGGTCCTCGCCTGGCGGCGGACCCTGGTCAGCGTGACCGTCGTCGCCCTGCTGCTCGGCCGCCTCGCCGCGACCGAGATGTCGACGGGGAGGGTCGCCGCCCTCGCGGCGATCGCCGTCATCTGGTCGGCCGTGGTCGCCCTGGTCCACCGGAGAAACGCCCGGGTGGCTACCCCGATTGGGAGGACCTTGCCGGCGATGGTCGCACTCGTCCTGCTGTACAGCGTGATGGGCACCCTGTTGCTGGTGTCATGAGCCCGTTCGCTGAGTCATCATGGCGGCATGGGACGCGCACTGCCCTTCCTGATCGTGCTGGTCGCGACGCTGGTCGCGCTCATCGACTGCCTGTCCTCGGAGCGCGCGGAGATCCGCGGGCTCCCCCGGCCCGTGTGGATCCTCGCCATCCTCCTGTTGCCGATCATCGGTCCGATCGCCTGGTTCTTCGCCGGGCGGCCGGTCGCGCTGGAGCGTGCCGGAGTGGCGACCGGCCGGCCCCCCAGGCGGCCCACCGCGCCGGACGACGACCCCGATTTCCTGCGTGGCATCGACACCACGCAGTCACGCAATGACGCTGAGCTCCTGCGCCGCTGGGAGGAGGACCTCAAGCGCCGGGACGAGGAGAAATAGGGACGCACAGCAGGAGCGCGCCCGGCCGGACCCGGGCGGAGAGGCGGCGTGCGGGGGCCACGACGTCGCCGTCCAGTTCGCGCGGCTCCTCCCGGTCGGTGAGGACCTCGACCTGACGGGCCCGGAAGGTCTCCAACCGCGACGGCCGGTCGCGGCGCAGCAGGACGCCCCACGCGAGCTGTAGCCAGTCGGTGACGTGGCGCGGAGTGAGCACCGCCACGTCGAGCCAGCCGTCGTCGACGACGGCCTCGGGCAGGAGCGGGATGCCGCCCTGCAGCCGCCCGACGTTGGCCACCAGCACGGTACTGGCCCGGCGGTGCAGCCACGGGCCGCCGTCGAGGCGGATCCGCAGCGACATCCGGCGGCGGCGCAGGTTGCGCAGGCCGGTGACCAGGTACGCGACCCAGCCCAGGCGGGCCTTGCGGTCGTCCGGCGTCTCACCCACCATCGCCGCGTCGAACCCCATCCCCGCCATCACCGTGAACAGGCCCGCACCCTCGACGACCCCGACGTCGATGCGGCGCCGCTCCCCGCCGGTCGCCACGGCCAGCGCCGCGGTCACGTCCCGGGTCACCCCGAGGTTGGTGGCGAGCAGGTTGCCCGTGCCGGAGGGGATGAGGGCGAGGGCGACCCCGGTACCGGCGAGCACCGAGGCGACCGCCATGACCGTCCCGTCGCCGCCGCAGGCCAGCACGACCTCGGCCCCGGCCGCGACGGCCTGCTCGGCCATCCCGCAGCCCGGGTCGTCGGGGGTCGTCTCCAGCCAGAGCGGCTCCGCCCACCCGGCCGCGGCCAGCCCGGCGCGGATCTCCGCGCGGCGCGCTTCCAGGTCGACAATCTTCGCCGGATTGACGATCACCGCCGAGGTCGTCACGAGCCGACCTTGCGGTACCGGGCCTGGAAGACGCAGTAGACCGCGAACGCGGCCAGGCCCAGCGCGATCGCCAGCAGGAGGAACCGGCCGTAGGGCTGGCCGGCGACCGTGTGCAGCGCCGCGTCGAGCCCGCGCGACCGGCCCGGGTCGTTCTTCACGGCGGCCTCGATCAGCAGGTACCCCACGATGCCGAACGCCACGCCCTTGGCGGCGTAGCCGACCTGACCGGCCCGGATCGCCGCACTGCGCGACCGCCCGCCCCCGAACTCCAGCTTTCGCAGGAACTTGCGCTGCAGCCCGTACCACAGCATCCCGATCCCGAACGCGAGCACCGCGACGCCGATCAGCCCCACCAGCCACTCCCCCGCCGGCTTGGCCATCAGCCCCGCGGTGGCCTGTTGCTGCTGCTCGGCGCTGGACTGCGGCGCGCCGGTGACCACCCTGCCGGCGGTGAACGCCAGGACCAGGTAGATCACGACCCGCGCGGCCGAGAACACCCGCTCCGCGACACGCTCCTTGCCCCGCGTGTCCCGGTGGCCCCGGACCGCCAGCACGGCCTGCCAGATCGCCAGCGCCACCAGGCAGACGATGACGAACCACAGCAGCACCTCGCCGAACGGCTGTCCGGCCAGTGTCCGGAAGGCACCCGACTGGTCGCCCTCCTCGCCGGAGCGGCCCAGGGCGATCTGCGCCGCCACCCAGGCCAGGGCCAGGTGCAGCAGGCCGTATCCGATGAAGCCCACGCGGCTGAGGTACCGCAGCGCGGGGGAAGTGGTATTCACGGCGGTCATGTTGGCTGGTTCCCCAAACTGGGCATGGGTGCAAACGTGACGAACGACCGGACCGCGCTGCGCCGGATGGCCGGGCTCGGCGCCGCGGCACTGCTGTTCAGCCTGCTGGTGATCGCGGTCCGGGTCCGGTGGGTACCCCTGGAGTCCGTCGACCGCGGCGTCGCCGAGTCGCTCAACGCCGTGGTGGCACCGAGCGACCCGCTCGTCCTGCTCATGGGCGGCATCTCCCGCCTGGGCAGCTTCGGCGTGCTGTGCTGGCTGATCGCGATCGGGACCACGCTGCTCGCCGTCCGCCGGCAGTGGCGGCTCGCCGGGTTCCTGGTCGTGGCGGCGGTCGGCGGCCTCGTCCTCGACCCGACGCTCAAACTGGCCGTCGGGCGGCTCCGCCCGGTCGTCGAGCAGCCGATCGCGTACGGCGGCGGCAACAGCTTCCCGAGCGGCCACTCGCTCAACTCGCTCATCTGCTACGGCGCGCTGCTGCTCGTCTTCCTGCCGGCGCTCCGCCCGCGGTTCAGGCGGCCCGTCGTCCTCGCGGTCGGCGCGCTCGTGGTGCTGGTGGGGTTCAGCCGCCTGGCCCTCGGCGTGCACTTCGTGTCCGACGTCATCGGGGCCTGGTCGCTGGGCATCGCCTGGCTGGGGCTCTGCGTCACCGCGTTCGAGCTCCTGCGGTACCACGAGGGCGAACGCGTCACCGAACCGCTCGACGAGGGCCTGGAGCCCGAGGCCGCCGACGACCTGCGCCCGGTCGAGCCCCACGACCGCCCGGGAAGCCACGCCGTCCGCACCGCCGCCGGCGCGCTCGTCGCCTGGGTGTTCGTGTTCGGCGCCCTGGTGGCGCTCGGCCTGCCGCTGGCCCGCCACCGCGACGGCAACGGCAACATCCTGTGGGACAGCACGATCCCGCACTGGTTCGCCGGCCACCGCCGGGGCTGGCTCGGCGAGCTCTCGCTGGTCGGCAGCGAGGTCGGCAACACGCACGCGATCCTGGCGATCGGCCTCGCGCTCGGCGCGGTCGCCCTGGCCGCGATCCGCCGCTGGCGGCCCGTCGTGTTCCTGCTCGCGGTGATGTTCGGCGAGCTCACGCTGTTCCTCGCGGCCGCCGCGATCGTCGGGCGGGCGCGCCCCGACGTCGAGAACCTGGACGGCCCGATGCCCACCTCCAGCTTCCCCTCCGGCCACGTCGCGGCCACCATCTGCATCTGGGTGGTGGCCGCGGTACTACTGGTGCCGCGCACGACCACCCACTGGCGCTGGCTGTTCGTCGCCGCCGCCGTCGTGATGCCCCTGTGGGTCGCGGTCTCCCGGATGTACCGCGGCATGCACCACCCGACCGACATCCTCGGCAGCTGCCTGCTGGCCGGGCTGTGGGTGGCGGCGATGGTGTGGCTGATCCGCCCGAACCAGGACCTAGCCTCCGCGCAGGAGGATGCCCGGGAAAGGGTAGACGCACGGTGACCGAGCGGGTTCCCACCCCGACGGCCGGCCCCCCGGAAAATGCAACGCACCAGTAGCTTCTAGGCGTTTTGTGCCGTTCACCGATTCGCCGCCTAAGCGTGCTCCCATTGCGCGATGACAGCGTGGCAACTCGCCTGCATCGACATGGCAGGCACGACGGTGCGTGACGACGGCCTGGTGGAACAGGCCTTCACGGTGGCCTTTGCCGGCGAGGGTGTGGCGCCGGGGACACCGCAGCACGAACGGATGCTCGCTGTCGTCCGCAAGACCATGGGCCAGAGCCGCATCGAGGTGTTCCGGCTGCTCCTCGACGGCGACGAGCAGCGGGCCCAGGCCGCCAACGAGACGTTCGAGGAGGCCTACGGGCTGCTCGTCGACGAGGGCGCGGTGCTGCCGATCCCGGGCGCGATCGAGGCGATCAAGGCGCTGCGCGCCAGCGGGATCAAGGTGGCGCTGACGACCGGGTTCGCGCGGGCCACGCAGGAGGCCATCATCGACGCGCTCGGCTGGTGGGGGCAGGTCGACCTGGTGCTGTCCCCGGCCGACGCCGGCCGCGGGCGGCCGTTCCCCGACTTCATGCTCGTGTCGGCGCTGAAGCTGGGCGTCGAGGACGTGCGCCGGATGGTCGTCGTCGGCGACACCCCGCTCGACCTGATCGCCGGCCAGCGGGCCGGCGCGGGCCTGCTGGTCGGTGTGCTGACCGGCGCGGGCGACCGCCAGGCGCTGATGGCGGCGGGCGCCCACGAGGTCATCGGCTCGATCGGCTCGCTGCCCCGGCTGCTCGGGCTCGAGTAGCGGTCACGCCAGGTTCGACGAGCGCGGGTAGGCGTCCTCCGGGTCGGTGAGGACGTTCACCAGGTAGGGCACGCCCGCGTCGAACGCCCGGGTCAGCGCGCCGGCCAGGTCGCCCGGCTTCTCGACCGTCTCGCCGGCGCCGCCCAGGGCCTTGACCACGTCGTCGTAGCGCAGGCCGGGCTGGAGGTCGGCGGCCACGTCGTAGCCGTACATGTTGCGCATCGGGTGCTTCTCCAGGCCCCAGATGCCGTTGTTGCCGACGACGATGACGACCGGCAGCTGCTGGCGGGCGAGCGACTCGACGTCCATGAGCGAGAAGCCGGCGGCGCCGTCGCCCATGAGCACGCAGATCTGCCGGGACGGGTACGTGATCCGGGCCCCCATCGCGTAGCCCATGCCGGTGCCGAGGCAGCCGTACGGGCCCGGGTCGAGCCAGGTGCCGGGGCGGGCCGGTTCGAGGTACTTGCCGGCGTAGGAGACGAAGTCGCCGCCGTCGCCGATGGTCACCGCGTCCTCGGCGAGGACCTTGCGCAGCTCGCCGTAGATCCGGCTGGGCTTGATCGGGTCGGAGTCGGCCTCCAGCGCGGCCGTCTCCTTGGCCTTCGCCAGGTTCTCCGCGTCGCGCAGGGTGGCGATCCACGGTTCGTGGTCGGCGACGAGCCCGGAGTACGACGCGAACGCCGAGAGGATCAGCCGCAGGTCGCCCGCCGGTGCGGCGGCCGGGCTGACGTGCGTGGCCTGCTGCGACGGGGCGTCGGTGACGTGCACGACCTGGGCGCTGCCGAAGTCGCCGAAGTTGAGCCGGAAGTCGAGCGGGGTGCCGATCACCGCGATGACGTCGGCCCCGCCGAACGCGGCCTTGCGGGCCCGGGCGAACGCGAGCGGGTGGTCGGGCGGGAGCGTGCCCCGGCCCATGCCGTTGGCGAACACGGGGATGCGCAGCGCCTCCGCGGCCTCCCGCAGCGCGGCGGTGGCGTCACCGGCCCACACGTCCGATCCCGCGATGATCACCGGCCGCTCCGCCGCCCCGAGGAGCTGCACGGCCTTCTGGACCTCGTCGGGATTCGCCTCATTCAGTGGTACCGCTGGAGCATCGGTCGCCTCGACGCCGTCCGCGGTGGAGAAGACCACCTCGAGCGGCAGGTCGACGAAGACCGGCCCGCGGTGCGGGGTCAGCGCGGCGAGGGCGGCCGCCTGGAGGCGCGCGTACACCTCGTCGGTGGCGAAGACCGTCTCGGCGTGCTTGGTCACCGCGCGCACGATCGGGAGGTGGTCCATCTCCTGGAGGCTCCCCGAGCCCCAGCGGAACTGCGGGGCGCGGCCGCCGAGCACGACCACCGGTGCGCCGTTGAACATCGCGCTGGTGAGCCCGGAGACGCCGTTGGTGACGCCGGGCCCGGCGGTGAGGACGGCGAGGCCGGGGCGGCGCTGCAGCTTGGCGACGGCCTCGGCGGCGAACACGGCCGACTGCTCGTGCCGCACGTCGACGATGCGCACGCCGGCCTTCTTCGCCGCGTCGTACAGCGGGAAGACGTGCCCACCGGAGAGTGTGAACATCTCGGTGACCCCGAAGCTTCGCAGCGCTGCCAGCGCCAGGTCTCCGCCGTGCCCGTCGATCAGCGTCATGCGCGAATGCTACTCATATTTACCGGCCGGTGGTGTCGATCCACCCGTCGACGGGCGGCGGCCACTCGTCGGTGGTGAGGTAGTAGGCCACGTACCCAGCGGTGAGCGGCGTGACCACCAGCAGCACGATGACGAACAGGGTCACCATGAAGCGCGCGAAGGGGCCGCGCTTGCGCCGCCGCTCACGCTGGTACGTCTCCTGCGGCGCCGGCCGGGTGGTGGGCTTCGCCGGCTGGGCGACGCGGGTCGGGGCCGGCTCCGGCGCCTGGCGCAGCGGGTTGCCGAGCTCGTCGTAGCGGGTGGCCGGCTCGGCCGGGACGGCCGGCGACACAGGCCGGCCGGAGGCGACGCCGGCCTGGTACACGGGGCCGGCCTTCGGCGCGTGCTGCTGCCCGGACCGATAGGTGTGCCCGCGCGGCGGCTGCGCGGTGTTGACGGGCGGGGCGCTCGTGGGCGGCTGGCCGTAGTTGACGGGCGGGGCGCTCGTGGGCGGCTGGCCGTAGTTCACGGGCGGGGCGCTCGTGGGCGGCTGGCCGTAGTTGACCGGCGGGGCACTGGTCGGCGGCTGGCCGTAGTTCACGGGCGGGGCACTGGTCGGCGGCTGGCCGTAGTTCACGGGCGGGGCACTCGTGGGCGGCTGGCCGTAGTTCACCGGCGGGGCGGACACCGGGCCGCCCTGGGCGTAGGCGCCGGGTGGGGCCGAGACCGGCGGGGTGGCGAAGTTGCCGGCCGGCGGGGTCGAGTAGCCGCCGCCGTCCGGCGGCGGGGCCGACACGGGATGCGCCGGCGAGGGGCCGCTCGACACCGGGGTTCCGGAGACCGGCGTGACCTCGATGGCGGTCGGCCACAGCGGCTCGGCAACCGGCGGGCCGCTCGACGGCGACGGCGACACCGGGCCGGCGGGCGTGGCGACGGGACTCACCGGCCGGGCCGCCGGAGGGCTCACCGGCGCCTGGACCTCGAAGCCCGGAACCCGCGGGAAGACGCCCGTGAGCGGGCCCGGGACCGGCGGCGCGGCGTTCGCCGGGGTGGCGGTGAAGCCGGCGAGCGTGCCGCCCTCGGCGACGACGAGCTCGGGCTGCTCGATGACCTCCGGTGCGTACCCGAGCTCGCGGTGCAGCAGCGTCGCCACCAGGGGCATGCGGCTGGAGCCGCCGACCAGGAACACGCCGGCGATGCGGTCGCGGGCCAGCTGCGACCAGCGGATGACGCCCTGGGTCACCCGGACGGTCTGCACGATGAGCGGCTGGGCGAGCCGCTCCAGCTCCTCGCGGGTCAGGTGAACGTCGCGGTTGAGCAGCGGGATGTTCAGGTCGGCGGCCGGCTGGCGGGACAGCCGCTCCTTGGCGACGCGGGCGTCGTCCCAGAGCATGCGGCGGTGGCGGCGGTCCTCGACGGTCGCCGGCTGCATCAGGCGCTGCCACGCCTCGGGCGCCTCGGGGGCGCAGACGGTGCCGAAGTGGGCGACGATCGCGTTGTCGACGTCGATGCCGCCGATGTCGTCGCGGCCGTCGACCGCGAGCACCTCGAAGCCCCCCGCGGTGCGGGCGACGACGCTGGCGTCGAACGTGCCCGCGCCGAAGTCGTGCACGACCACGACCGAGCCGACCGGCACGTCGTGGCCGAGGACCTGGGTGAAGTACGCGGCCGCGGCGACCGGCTCGGGCACCATCCGCACGTTGCCGAGCCCGGCGGCGGCCGCCGCGTCGGAGATCACCAGCCGGCGGGTCGCGCCCCACGACGCCGGGCAGGTCACGGTGACGTCCGGCGGGGCGCCGCCGACCGTGCGGGTCCACTCGTCGCACACCCGCCGCAGCACCGCGGCGACCAGCTCGCCGACCGGCAGCTCGCGGTCGCCGAGCAGCACGGTGCCCTCGTCGATGCGCCGCTTCGGGTTGGGCTCGAACCGCGCCGGCTCCCGCCGCGCGCTGTGCACCGCGTCGCGCCCGACGATGATCGATCCGTCCGGCTCGGCGTACACGGCCGAGGGCAGCAGCGGCGAGCCGTCGAACAGCAGCGGCCGCGAGCGCCCGTCCGGCCACCGCACCACCGCGACGGTGTTGGAGGTGCCGAAGTCGACACCGAGCCGGATCCCTGGCGTAGGCATGCCCTGGAGTCTAGGCCGCGGGCACTAGCCGGTCGCTCCCTCGGCCGCGTCACCCGCCGGCGGCGCGGGCGGGTTCGTCGGGGCCTTCGGCGGCTTCGGCGCCTTGGGCGGCGGCCGGACCCAGGCCCGCGCGCTCGGCAGCAGCAGCAACAGCGATGAGGTCAGGAACGCGACCGCCATGAGCTGGACGGCGAGCTGGGAGTACGAGTTGAACACCGCCACCACGGCGAACAGCAGGCACAACCCGAGCGGATACCACAGGTGTCCGTTCCTGCCCCGCCGCAGCCGCCGGGCGGCGTGGATCAGCAGCGAGGCGAAGATCACGCACAGGATGGCGGTGGTCAGCGAGTCCTGCTGCATGGCGTCCCACTCGGCCGGTGTCATCGGGTCGGTTTTCGGCTTGGGGATGAACGCGAGGATGGTCGCGAACGGCAGGACGATGAACAGCAGCACCGCGTACAGGGTCATGAAGCCGGCCGGCCACCGGATCGTCCACGGCGGCGGCCGCCACCGGACCGGCGGCATCATCGGCATGACGGGCACGTACACCGGCTGCTGCACGTACACGACCTGCGGCGGCGGGTACATCGGCTGGGGATAGACCGGCTGCGGGTACATCGGCATCGGCGGAACCGGCCGCGGTGGCATCTGCCCCGGTGACATCGGCCGGCCGTGCATCGGCGGCGGCGAGACGGGGTAGCGCTGGGCGGGCGGGCTCACCGGGCTGATCGGGCCGCTCGGGCTGATCGGGACGGGCAATACCGGGCCGGCCGGCGACGCCGGACTGGCGGAGACCGGCGGTGCGGGGCTGGTGGCGGCGGGCGGCACGGGGCTGCCGGTGGCGTGCGGCGCCTGGCCGGGAAGGCCCGGCGCCGAGTGCCCCGGCTGGACCTGGGGAATGTGGCCGGACTGGGTCGGCGGTGCGTAACCGGGCTGGACCTGGGGCACGTGCCCGAAGTGCGTCGGCGGCCCGTGACCGGCCTGGGCCTTCAGGAATTGGCCGGGGTGTGGCTGTGGCTGGCGGGCGGCGGGGACCACCCCGGTGCCCTTGCGGCGGGGCTGGACGGCGGGGCCGACGAGCACGCTGCCCTCGGCGACGACCAGCTCCGGCTGCTCGATCATCACCGGCGCGCGGCCGAAGGCGCGGTGCAGCTCGGTGGCTACGAGCGGGATCTGGCTCGCCCCGCCGACCAGGAAGATGCCGGCCAGCTGGTCCGCGGTGACCTTCGACAGCCGGACCGTCTCGGTGAGGACCCGCACCGAGCGCTCCACGAGCGGGCGGGCCGCGGCCTCGAACTCCTCGCGGGTGAGCGGCACGTCGAGGTCGAGGAGCGGCACCAGCACCGTCACCGCCGACGTCCGGGACAGCCGCTCCTTCGCCTCGCGGGCCTCGTCGCGCAGGACCCGGGCGGCCCGGGCCTCCTCGATCGTCTCGGGCGCGGTCAGCCGCCGCCAGTCGCCGGCCGGGACCGAGCGCCCGATCAGGGTGAGCACGGCCTCGTCGAAGTCGAGACCGCCGAGGTCGTCGCGGCCGCCGACGGAGCGGACCTCGAAGCCCTCGGCGGTGCGGGCGACGACGCTGCCGTCGAAGGTCCCGGCGCCCAGGTCGTAGACGACGACGGCGGAGCCGACCGGCACCATGTGCTTGAGGACCTTGACGAAGTACGTCGCGGCGGCCACCGGCTCGGGGACCAGCGCGGCGTCGGGGAGGCCGGCCGCCACCACCGCGTCCGCCAGCGCCTTGCGCCGGGTCGCGGCCCAGCCGGCCGGGTGGGTCACCGTGACCGCGGACGGCGGCCCGCCGGCGGTGCGGGTGAACTCGGCGACGACCCGCTCGAAGACCGCGACCAGCAGGTCCTGCACGGCGACGGACCGCTCGCCGAGCAGCACGGTGCCGTCGTCGATGCGGCGCTTCGGGTTGGGCTCGAACTGCGACGGCTCCCGCCGCGCGCTGTGGACCGCGTCACGCCCGACGACGAGGGCCGTCTCGTCGGACGGGCCGAACACGGCGGAGGGCAGCAGCGGCGAGCCGTCGAACAGCAGCGGCCGGACGCGCCCGTCCGGCCAGCGGGCGACCGCCACGGTGTGCGACGTGCCGAAGTCGACACCCAAGGCCACCATGCCCGGCAGTGTAGGCCTACGCGGCTTGTTCGACCGCCCGCTGAAGGGCGCGGTAGATCTGTCCGAACTTCGGGGCGTCCGTGGTCGAGTAGATCATGAACTCGCCGCCGGCCATGCGGACCCAGATCTCGTGCACGCCCTTGCCGTGGTCGTGGGCGCGGTCCAGCAGGTCGAGCAGGCCCTCGACGCTGAACGCGACGATGCCGCCGATGACGATCACGCCGAGGATGCCGCCGGCGATGTACATCGTGCGCTCCTCGCCCGTGAAGTCGATCCGGCGGGCGAACAGGCCGGCGCCGACGAGCAGGCCGATGACGACGACCACCGCCCCGCCGCGGGTGAAGAGCATGTAGAGGCCGTGCCGCAGGCGGCCGGTCCGCCGGTGCCAGACGTAGTCGAGGCTGTCCAGCGGATACCAGGCAGTGTCAACTTGCACACCGCCGGAGCTGACGTGCACCACGTTGTCGCGGTAGTAAGTGGTAGCCATCGCACCATTGACGGTACGCCGGAATACGCTGCGGGCAACGACAACGACGTTGAGGAGACACTGGATGACCGAGAAGCAGGCGCCGCTCGTCCAATTGGAGATCGCCGATGGCATCGGCACGATCCGGTTGGACCGGCCGCCGATGAACGCGCTGAACAAGCAGGTCCAGGAGGAGCTGCGGGACGCCGCGCGGCAGTTCTCCGACGATCCGGCGGTCCGGGCGGTGGTCATCTACGGCGGCCCGAAGGTGTTCGCGGCCGGCGCCGACATCAAGGAGATGGCCCTGATGGGCTACTCCGCGATGGCCGCCCGGGCCCAGTCACTCAGCAGCGCCTTCGACGCGGTCGCCCGGATCCCCAAGCCCGTGGTGGCGGCGATCAACGGGTACGCCCTGGGCGGCGGCTGCGAGCTCGCGCTCACCGCCGACTGGCGGGTGGCCGCCGAGGACGCGACCCTCGGCCAGCCCGAGATCACGCTCGGCATCATCCCCGGCGCGGGTGGCACCCAGCGCCTGTCCCGCCTGATCGGCCCGGCCCGCGCCAAGGACCTGGTGATGTCCGGCCGGTTCGTGAAGGCCGACGAGGCGCTCGCGATCGGCCTGGTCGACAAGGTGGTGCCGGCCGCGGAGGTCTACGACACGGCGGTCGAGATGGTCCGCCGGTACGTCGACGGCCCCGCACTGGCCCTGCGCGCCGCGAAGCTGGCCGTGGACGGCGGGCTGGACCTGGACCTGGCCTCGGCGCTGCGCTGGGAGAGCGAGCTGTTCGCGGCCCTGTTCGCCACGGAGGACAAGGCCGAGGGCATGACCGCCTTCGTGGAGAAGCGCAAGCCGAAGTTCACGGGCCGCTAGCCAGTCACGCGGCGATCTTGGACTTGTGGTCCCCGCTTTGTCGGCCGATGTCGGAAATATCCGGGACCACAACTCCGAGATCGCGCGCTTGGAGGGCGCGGGGCGGCGGGTGGGCGGTCAGGCGGCCTGCGCGTGGTAGCGGCCGTCGATGTTCGACAGGCGCAGCGGCAGGCCGAAGGCCTTCGACAGGTTGTCGGCCGTGACCGTCTCGCGCAGCAGGCCCTGTGCGACCACCCCGCCGTCGCGCATGATCAGCGCGTGGGTGAAGCCCGGCGGGATCTCCTCGACGTGGTGCGTGACCAGGACGAGCGCCGGGGAGTCCGGGTCGGCGGCCAGGTCGGCCAGGCGGCGGACCAGGTCCTCGCGGGCGCCCAGGTCGAGGCCGGCGGTCGGCTCGTCGAGCAGCAGCAGCTCCGGGTCGGTCATGAGCGACCTGGCGATCTGCACCCGCTTGCGCTCGCCCTCGGACAGCGTGCCGTATGTGCGGTCGGCCAGCCCGGCCACGCCGAACTGGCCGAGCAGCGCCTCGGCGCGGGCGACGTCGACCCGGTCGTAGTGCTCCCGGAAGCGGCCGACCACGGCCCACGACGCGGTGAGCACGACGTCACGGACGGTCTCGTCGGGCGGGAGGGCGAGGCCGGCCGAGGAGAAGCCCATGCGGGTCTTGAGCTCGTTGATGTTCGTGCGGCCGAGCTTCTCGCCGAGCACGGTGACCGTGCCCCGGGACGGGTAGAGGCGGGCGCCGGCCAGGTTGAGCAGCGTGGTCTTGCCGGCGCCGTTGGGGCCGAGGATCACCCAGCGCTCGTCCAGCTCCACCTGCCAGCTCACCGACCGGATCAGGTCGGTGCGGTTGCGGGTGACCGTCGCTTGCTCCACCGCGATGACAAGGTCATCTGACACGTGCCAATCCAACCACGCGACAGGCGTAGATGGATGGCGGGGCACCACAAGCGACGAAGAACACGTACAGTGCCCGCTGATGACTGCCGCACTGGAAATCTCCGGTCTCGTGAAGACCTACCAGAGCCTGTTCGGCAAGCCGCGGGTGGCGCTCGACAAACTCGACATGGTGGTCGAGCGGGGAGAGATCCACGGCTTCCTCGGCCCGAACGGCTCAGGCAAGAGCACGGCGCTCAAGACGCTGCTCGGGCTGCTGCGGCCCGACGCCGGGCACATGCGGATTCTCGGCGAGCCCGTGCCGCGGGCGTTACCGAGAGTGGCGCCCCGGGTCGGCGCGATCGTGGAGGCGCCGGCGTTCTTCGGCAACTTCTCGGGGTACAAAACCCTCTCGATCCTGGCGAAGGCCGGCGGCGTGCCGAAGGACCGGATCGGCATCGTCCTCGACCAGGTCGGGCTGGCCGGCCGGGCCGAGGACGAGGTCAAGACGTACTCGCTGGGCATGCGCCAGCGGCTCGCCGTCGCCTCGGCCCTGCTCAAGGACCCCGAGCTGCTGATCCTCGACGAGCCGAACAACGGCCTCGACCCGGCCGGCATCCGCGAGATGCGCGACCTGCTGCGCGAGCAGGCCGACCGGGGCATGACGATCGTGATCTCCAGCCACATCCTGGCCGAGATCCAGCAGGTCTGCGACTCGGTGACGATCATCTCCCGCGGGCGCCGGGTCGGCGCCGGGCCGGTCGCGCAGGTGCTCGCCGCCAACGACCAGGGCACGTACCGCGTGCGCGTCGACAACCACCGCGAGGCCGCCCGCCTCCTCAGCGAGGCCGGCGCGCAGGTCACGCTCGGCGCGGACCACATCATCGTGCACGACCTGGCGGATCCGGCGTGGATCTCCCGCGCGCTGGGCGTCAACGACTTCTGGGTGCGCGAGCTGTCGCCGGTGGCGCAGCTGGAGGACGCGTTCCTGAGCCTGACCGGCGGCGGTCCGCGACGCGGCCAGCTGCGCCCGGTCGACAACTCCGAGTGGCCGGCCGACCCGCCGCCGGTCCCGCAGGGCGACGTCATCGAACAGGGGCAGGCATCATGACCGGTCCGGAGCGAAGCGGAGGGGCCGGTCACATGAGCGCAGTGTCAAAGGCATGCGGCCGGAGCGAAGCGGAGGACGCATGACCGCGTTGTTGTCCGCGGAGTGGACGCGGCTCTTCAGCCGACGGGTCACGGTCGTGACGCTCGTGCTCATCGGGCTGCTGCTCGCCGTGCTCACGTTCGGGTTCACGCTGACCCGCAGTACGCCCACACCCGATGAGATCCGCCTGGCGGATGAGCGGGCGGCGAGCGCGGCCGAGATCTACGACCGCAACGTCGAGCAGTGCGAACGGGTGCAGAGCGGCCTCGACAACCCGCAGTCCGGCCAGACCTTCCCGCGCGGCTGCGACTACGGTCCGCGGCCGACCCGCGACTCGATGCTCGACTACGGCTTCTCGTTCCACCGCCAGTGGCCCGAGCTGTACTACACCGCCGCGATCGTCCTGGCGGTGGCCGGATTCGTGCTCGGCGCGTCGTTCGTGGGCGTGGAGTGGAGCTCGGGCGGCATGCTCAGCCTGCTGCTCTGGGCGCCCCGCCGCACCTCTGTGCTGGGCGCCAAGCTGGTCGCGGTCTGTTCCGGGGTCACGCTGATCTCCATCGCGTACCTCATGGTCTGGACGCTGGCGTTCCTGGCCGTCGCCGCCGGGAACGGATCAGTGAGCTCGCTCACCGGCGGCGACGTCGTGTCGATGCTGCTCACGGGCATCCGGGTGATCCTGCTGGCCGTGGCGGGCACGGCGCTGGGCTTCGCCATCGCCTCGATGGGCCGGCACACGTCGGCCGCCCTGGGTGTCGGTATCGCGTACCTCGTCGTGTACGAGCTGGGCGCGCTGATCCTGTTCGGCCTGATCGGGACGGACTACTCGGAGAAGTACCGGCTGTCGAGCTACGTCTCCGCCTGGCTGACCAAGAGCTATACGTTCGAGGCCGACGTGGCTGCCTGCGCCGGCCGCGGCTGTGTGCCGGCGGCCGGCTTCTCGGGCAGCTGGCAGCAGGGCGGCCTGGTCATCACGGTCGTGGTGGCCGTGGTGCTGGCCGCCGCGTTCGCCGCGATGCACCGCCGCGACGCGCCCCGCTAGGCGGTGCTTCCGAAGACCTCTTCGCGGACGGCGTCGAGGCCGGTCAGGATGGCGCCGTTCAGCACCGGCTCGGAGGCGACCTCGGTCGCCACCACCCGCGGCGAGACCACCGCGATCGCGGCGACCTCGTGCTGTACCCGCTGGGCCAGGTCGGCACCGCCGGCCTGACCGACGTCGCCGGCCAGCACCACCAGCTCCGGATCCAGCACCAGGCCCACCGACGCCACGCCCAGCGAGATCCGCCGGGCCAGCTCGTCGAGGAACGGGCTCCCGGCCGTGCCCGCGGCGATGGCCGACCGGACCGCGTCGGCGGCGCCCGTGGCCTTGAAGCCGTGCTCCTTGGCGATCGCCTTGACCGCCGCGGCGTCGGCGAGGGTGCGGAAGCCGCTCTTCGACTTGCGGGAGGCGTCGCGGCTGATCGTGGTGCCGGTGACCGGCAGGTACCCGATCTCGCCCGCGGCGCCGACGCTGCCCCGGTGGAGGCGGCCGCCGAGGACCACGGCGGTACCGACGCCCCGGTCGAGCCAGACGAGCACGAAGTCCTGCACGCCGACGGCGGCCCCGCTGTGCTGCTCGGCGATCGCGGCGAGGTTCACGTCGTTCTCGAACATGACCGGGCGGCCGAGGTCCTCGCGCAGGGCGGTCAGCAGGCCGCGGTGCCAGCGCGGGAGGTCCCAGGCGAAGGTGATCTCGCCGCTCTTCGGGTCGACCAGGCCGGGGGTGCCGAGCACGATCCGCCGGATCCGCTCGATCGGGGCGCCGGCGGCCGACGCGGCCTCGACGACCGCCGCGTGGACGACCTTGACCGGGTCGTCGCCGTCACCGATCGAGACGTCGGTCCGGCCGACGATCTTGCCCGTGATGTCCGCCACGCCGGCGACCACGTGCTGCGGGCCGGCCTCGACGCCGACGACGTAGGCGGTCGCGGGCACCACGGCGTACATCTGGGCGTTGGGTCCGCGGCCGCCGGCCTGCTCGCCGACGCGGGCCACCAGCCCGCGCTCCTCCAGGCGCTCGACCAGCTGCGATGCGGTGACCTTGGAGAGGCCGGTCAGCTCGCCGAGCTGCGCGCGGGTCAGCGGACCGCGGCTCAGGAGCAACTCCAGGGCGGCACGGTCGTTGAGAGCGCGCAGTAACCGGGGCGTGCCGGGCAGTCGAGCGGAACTCATCGTGACGTACACCCCTAGTATTTAGGAAACTTTCCTATTAGCGTGCCACAAGCAACCTATTGGGAAAGCGTACGGTCGGGCCAACCACTCGGCCTACGCACAACCGGTCAAGAAGCTCTTACGATCGTGGATAGCGCATCGGACGAGTGTGCAGCATTCGTCCACGCTGAGGGGGGACTACTCGTGTCGACCGATCCCGGACTCCGCAGGCTGGCCCTGGGCACGCTGCTCAGCGCCTTCCGGGGGGAGCAGGCCCCGCCGTGGGCCGTGGATCTCCTCGCGGAGGGGCTGGCCGGGCACGTCCTGTTCGGGTTCAACATCGTCGAGCGCGAGCAGCTCGCCGCGCTGAGCGCGAGCCTGCACGCCGCCCGCGAGGGCGTGCTCATCGGCATCGACGAGGAGGGCGGCGACGTCACGCGCCTGGCCCACCGCCTGGGCAGCCCGTATCCGGGCAACGCGGCGCTCGGCGCGCTGGGCGACCCGGCGATCACCCGGCGTGTGTACCGCACGATCGGCGCCGAGCTGGACGAGCTCGGCCTGAACCTCAACCTGGCGCCCACGGTCGACGTGAACACGGCCGACGACAATCCGATCATCGGCACGCGCAGCTTCGGCGCCGACCCGCAGGCCGTGGCCGCCCACGCCGCCGCCGCGGTGCTGGGGCTGCAGAGCGCCGGGGTGGCCGCCTGCGCGAAGCACTTCCCCGGCCACGGGGCCACGCTCGCGGACTCCCACCTGGAACTTCCCACGGTCAACATCTCCACCGGTGTACTGCGTGAGCGCGAGCTGCCGCCGTTCGTCGCCGCGATCGAGGCGGGCACCAAGTCGATCATGACCGCCCACATCCGCGTCCCGGCCCTGACCGGCGACGCCCCCGCCACCTTCAGCCGCGCGGTCCTCGTCGACCTGCTGCGCGACGAGCTCGGCTTCGGCGGCGTGGTCGTCACGGACGCCCTGGAGATGCTCGGCGCCGCCCGCTACGCCGGTGGCGTCCCCGCGGGCGCCGTGCTGGCCCTGTCGGCCGGCGCCGACCTGCTCTGCATCGGCGCCGACGTCGACGAGGCGCTGACCCTGGCCTGCGCCGACGAGATCGTGGCCGCGGTCCGCGACGGCCGCCTGCCCGCGGCCCGCCTGGAGGAGGCCGCCGCTCGCGTGCAGGCGCTGGCGGCCTGGACCCGCTCGGGCGCCCGCACCGACCGGGAGGAGCCCGGCCTGGGCTACCCGGCGGCCCTGGGCGCGATCCGCATCGAGGGCTCGGTCGACCGCGCCGCGGCGCCGCTGATCGTCCAGCTGGAGTCGGAGTCGTCGATCGCCGCCGGCCGGGTGCCGTGGGGCCTGGGCCCGCACATCAACGGCACCGAGCAGGTCCGCGTGGTGGCCGACCGCGCCGACGTGGCCCAGCTCCGGGACCGGGCCGGCACCCGCCCGATCGTGGTCGTGGGCCGCAACGTCCACCGCCTGGCGGGGGCCCGCACGCTGGTCGAGGCCCTCACGGAGACCCACCCGGTGACGGTGGTCGAGATGGGCTGGCCGTCGTCCTGGCGCCCGACGGGCGCGCGGGCCTTCATCACGACGTGGGGCGCCAGCCACGCCAACGGCCGCGCGGCCGCCGAAACGCTGGGCCTCGCCGCCTGACCTGTCGGCTTACTCCGCGAGTTGACCGTGGAAGCTGCTTGCCCACCGGGGCTGCATGAAACTTCCACGGCCAGCTCGCGCCTCGGGGCCGTCGCACTCCGCCCGCGGCGCCGCCGTTGACTCCCGTGATCGCGAAGAGAAGCCCATCGTCGTCATGATCGCGAAAAGAAGCGTGTCGTCTTCATGATCGCGAAGAGAAGCCCGTCGTTTTCATGATCGCGAAGACTTCTGGCACCCCTGGATGGCAAAACTCTTCGCGATCATGAAGGGCAGCCCGCAGCCAGCAGCCCGCAGCCAGCAGCGCCCAGGCAGCGGCGCCCAGGCAGCGGCGCCCAGGCAGCGGCGCCCAGGCAGCAGCACCTAGCCAGCGGCGCCCAACGGCGGGCCGGCAGCCAGCCGCGCCCAGCCAGCCGCCTGCAGCCGACGGCCCGGATCGGGCGGCCATCCACCGGAGGGCCCGACAACTCTTCGGGATCATGGGCGAGTTGTCCACAACCCGCGAACCGTGCTTCCGGAGCGCGCTCGGCGTGGTCGAGGGTGGGGCATGCTCGACGAACTCCTCCACCACCAGGCCGGCGTCATTTCGCGCGGCCAGGCACTCGCGGCCGGACTCACCGACGGCGCCATAGAAGCGCATCTCAGCGCCGGGCGATGGCTCCGGATGCTTCGCGGCATCTATCGCACCTTCACCGGCGAGGTCCCCCGGGCGGCGCAGCTGTGGGCGGTCCTCCTCCGCGCGGGCGATCGGGCGGTCCTGAGCCACCACACGGCCGCCGAGCTGCACGGACTCACGGACCAGCCGGACCGGCTGATCCACGTCACGGTGCCCGCAGACCGCCGGATCACGCCGATACCGGGCGTCGTCGTGCACATCTCGGCACGGGCCGCCGAGGCGACCCACCCGGGTCCCCTGCTCCGGCGCACCCGCATCGAAGACACCGTGCTCGACCTCAGCGAGCTGGCGCGCAGCCTCGACGCCGCCGTCGGCTGGGCCACCGCGGCCTGCGGACGCCGGCTGACCACCCCGGAGCGGCTCCTCGATGCGATGGGCCGGCGCAAGAAGCTGCGGTTCCGCCGGTTGCTCACGGCCGTGCTCGACGACACCGCGGTGGGCGCCGTCTCGGTGCTCGAGCGGCGGTACCTCCGCGACGTCGAGCGCGACCACCATCTCCCCCGCGGGCGCCGCCAGCACCGACGACCTACGGAACGGCTCTACCACGACGTCGAGTACCCGGGGTACGCGACCGCCGTCGAGCTCGACGGCCGCGCCTGGCACCCCGAGGAGCGCCGGCGGGCTGATCAGCGGCGGGACAACGCCGCGGCGGCCGCTGGGCGGCGCACGCTCCGGTACGGGTGGCTGGACCTCGCGCGTCCCTGCGGCACCGCGGTCCAGGTGGGCCGTGCGCTGCGCGCCGGCGGCTGGCGCGGGCACCCGCAGCGCTGCCGGCGGCAGTCGTGCGCGGTCCGCCGCCGGGCCCGCCGGCCACCATGATCACGAAGACGTACCTGGAGGAGGTACCAAGAACGCTTCGTGATCATGGTGAAGCCCCGGGCGTCAGCCGATCGTCTGGAAGAACTTGCCCGCGATCGGGACCGCCGCCGCCGTGCTGGCGCCGCCGTTCTCCACGAAGACGCAGAAGGCGATGTCGCCGCGGTAGCCCATGAACCACGAGTGGGTGTGGGCCGGGTCGTTGTCGTACTCCGCCGTCCCCGTCTTGCCGCGCAGGTCGCCCGGCAGGTTCTTCAGCTGGTCGGCCGTGCCCACCGTCACCACCTCCCGCATCATCCGCCGCAGCGCGTCCAGCGACGCCGGGTTGAGCTGCGGGCCGTCCGCCGCCGGGCTCTTCGGGGCCGGGTCGAGCACCAGCTGCGGCTGCTTCCACTGGCCGCGGGCCACGGCCGCCGCCGCGCCGGCCAGGATCACCGGCGACGCCAGCGTCGTGCCCTGGCCGAAGGCGGCCGCGGCCTGCTCCGACTTCGAGCCGTTCGCCGACACCTTGCCGGTGAAGACGTCCACGCCGAGGTCCCACGGGATGCCGATGCCGACCGACTGGGCGGTCTTGGCCAGGCCGTCGGGGCCGAGCTGGGGCGCCAGCGACGCGAACGCCGTGTTGCACGACTTGGCGAAGTCGGTGTGCAACGGAACGTTGCCGAGCTCCATGTCGTGGGAGTTCCTGAACGTACGGCCGTCGACCGTGAGCGTCTTCGGGCAGGCCACGATCGAGTCGCCCGTCAGCCCCTTGTCCAGTGCGCCCAGCGCGGTGATCGTCTTGAACGTCGAGCCGGGCGGGGTCTGGCCGACCAGCGCGAAGTTGTTGCCGGCCGCGCCCGGGCCGTTGGCGACGGCGACGATCGAGTTGTCGCTGATCCGGATCGCGACCAGGGCCGAGCGGCGGGTGTCGAGCGCCAGGGCCGCCTCCGCCGCGTTCTGGATGTTGACGTCGAGCGTCAGCTTGATCTTGGCGCCCTCGGAGGGGTCGGCCGAGAAGAGCTTGACGTCAGGGGTACCGGTGGGCTTGGGAATGACCACGGAGACGCCCGGCTTGCCTTGGAGGATCTCGTCGTACTTCTGCTGGAGCCCCGACAGGCCGACCACGTCGCCGACCTTGTACTTGCCGGGGTTCTTGTCCATGATCTCCTTCGTCACCTGGCCGGAGGTGCCGAGGAGCGCCCGGGCGAACTGGGCCGACGGTGCGAGCGACTGCGTCGAGTTGCGGGTGACCACGCCCGGCGTCGAGTTCAGCTTGTTGGCGATCGGGTCGAAGACCTCCTTGCGGAGGGTGATGATCTCGACGAACGCGTCGGGCTTGGCCGACTTCACCTTGTTGGGCAGCGTGGACAGGTCGACGGAGACCTTGGCCGCGGTGAACGCGTCGCCGAGGTTCTTCACGACCAGGTTGATGTCGGTGACCTGGCGCGGCTCGACACCGATGGTGACCACCGGCTTGCTGCTGACGATCGGCTGGCCGGCGCCGTCGAGGATGCTGCCCCGCGTGCCGGAGGTCTTCTTGACGGCCAGCTTGTCGGTGTTCTCCAGGTCGGGGTGGATGGTCTTCGCGCTGAAGATCACCGTCCACTGCTTGTCGACCCGCTTGGCCTTGATCGTCGTGTCGTACTCCCAGGTGGAGCCGGAGACCGGCCACTGGACGGCCACGATGGCGCTGGACTCGTCGTCCTTGACGGCGGGAGCGCCCTTCAGCGACAGCTTCGGCTGCTCGGCCGCGAGATCGCCCTCGACGGTGGTCAGGAGCTTCTGCGCCGCGTCGCCACTGAGCGCTTTGCCATCCGGACTCAAGAACTTCAGCCCGGCGATGTTGCCCTGTTCCCAGGCACCGAGAAAAGTCTTCAACGAGTCGTCCGGCGGCTTGCTCGAGCACGCGGGGAGCGTGCCGACCAACGCCAGTGCGGCGAGGAGTGCGGTGGCGCGGCGGAGTGAAACGGCCATGGGGGCGATTCTGCGTCATGAAAGCCAGGATCCGCACGCCCCAAGATCGCATAAGTTGGACAATTGATATCTGGATGGGCGGGTCGATCGGGTAGCCGACGTTGCCGAACCGTGCGGCCGAAGGAATTGTCAGGGGTACGTCTTAGGCTGTCCGAGGACAACCCACAGCGTCGTGGGTGAGGGGAGAACAACCGATGAACCGGCCTACGGCCACCCCGGCGAGCGTCCGGACGACGAAGCCGACGACCGAGCCCACGGTCGAGGACGACGAGTTAGCCCAGCACGTGCCCAACGCGGAGCATCTGGTCGCGGAGGCGGTCGTTCTGGCTACGGCCCAGGACGCGAAGCCTCAGCTGGTCGCGCACTACTGGCGCCTCGTCCCCGACGAGGAGCTGGCCGCCTGCGACGTGGCGAAGATGGTCGCCGCCACCCTGTCGCATCTGGAGCTGGCCCAGCAGCGCGTGCCCGGCGAGCTGAAGCTGCGGCTCGGCCTGAGCGTCACCGGCGGCACCTCGGTGGAGATCGTCACCGACGACATGCCGTTCCTGGTCGACTCCGTCACGAGCGCCCTCTCGTCGCGCAACATCGACATCAACCTGCTGGTGCACCCGCTCGTCGTGGTCCGGCGGGCCCCGCTGGGCGCGCTGGAGGAGGTCCGCGTCGGCCTGGAGCCCGAGGACGCGGCGCCCGGCGACATCGTCGAGAGCTGGATCCGCATCGAGGTCGACCGGATCCGCGACCAGGACGACCTGGAGGCGCTGCGCGCCGACCTGGCCCGGGTGCTCAACGACGTGCGCGAGGCGGTCGAGGACTGGCCGAAGATGCGCACGCAGGCGCTGGCCCTCGCCGACGAGCTGGGCAGCGCGCAGCTGCCGGTGCCGGACAAGGACATCACGGACTCCGTCGAGCTGCTGCGCTGGCTGGTCGACGACCACTTCACGTTCCTCGGCTTCCGGGAGTACCGGCTGATCGAGTCCGACTCGGGTGAGCTGCTGCTGCAGGCGGTGCTCGGCACCGGCCTCGGCATCCTGCGGGCCGACCAGCCGACGCCGCGGGTGCTGTCGTCGATGACCGCCGAGGCCTACGCGAAGGTGCTGGAGAAGCGCCTGCTGATCATCACCAAGGCCAACTCGCGCGCCACCGTGCACCGCGCGGCGTATCTCGACTACATCGGGTTCAAGACCTTCGACGCCGACGGCAACGTGATCGGCGAGAAGCGCTTCCTCGGGCTGTTCTCCTCCGCCGCCTACCGCACCAGCGTGCGCGACCTGCCCGTGGTCAAGCGGAAGGTCGCCGAGGTCGTCGAGCGCTCCGGCCTGTCGCCGCGCAGCCACTCCGGCAAGGACCTGATGGACACGCTGGAGACCTACCCGCGTGACGAGCTGTTCCAGATCACCACCGACCAGCTGTATCGGGCGGTGATGAGCGTCCTGCGCCTGGCCGGCCGCCGCCAGCTGCGGCTCTTCGTGCGCCGTGACGCCTACGGCCGGTTCATCTCCTGCCTGGTCTACCTGCCCCGCGACCGGTTCACCACCGCCAACCGGCTGCGGATCCAGCAGATCCTGCTCGCCGAGCTCAACGGCATCGGCGTCGACTACACCACCCGGGTCGGCGAGTCGAAGTTCGCCCGCGTGCACTTCATCGTGCGCACCGAGCCCGGCAACCCGCCGGACGACATCAACGTCGACCGGCTCACCGAGCGCCTCAGCGACGCCACCCGCCTGTGGGACGACGACTTCCGGCTGGTCCTCGAGCGCAAGCTCGACGACGAGCACCAGGCCAAGGCGCTGTATCAGCGGTATGGCGGCGCACTGTCCGAGACCTACAAGGACGAGCACACGCCGAACGAAGCGGTGATGGACGTCGCCAAGCTGGAGCTGCTCGACGAACCGGGGCAGCTGGTCATGCACGTCTACCGGCGGCGCAAGGACGAGTCCGACATCCGGTTCAAGGTGTTCCGGTATGGCGAGCCGATGATCCTCAGCGCCGTCCTCCCCGTGCTCCACTCCCTCGGCGTGCGGGTCACCGACGAGCGGCCCTACGAGATCGTCCGCGCCGACGGCACGATCTACCTCTACGACTTCGGGCTGCAGCTGCCGCCCGACGCGCGGGCGATCACCGAGGTGCGGCCCCACCTGGAGAACGCGTTCTCGGCGACGTGGCACGGTGAGGCCGAGGTCGACGGGTTCAACACGCTGGTGCTCAAGGCCGGCCTCACCTGGCGCGAGGTCGTCGTCCTGCGGGCCTACGCGAAGTACCTCCGCCAGGCGGGCACGGTCTTCTCGCAGGACTACATGGAGACGACGCTCCTGCAGTACCCGACCATCGCCTCGAAACTCGTGGACCTGTTCACGGCACGCTTCGACCCGCGACTGCAGCTGTCCGAGACGGCGCGGTCGGAGTGGTCGAAGGAGATGGTCGCGGCGGTCAACGCCGATCTCGACGAGGTGACCAGCCTCGACCAGGACCGGATCCTGCGCTCGTTCCTGCACCTCATCCAGGCGACCCTGCGCACCTCGTTCTACCAGCGCGGCGAGGGCGGCCGCCCCAAGTCGTACACGGCGTTCAAGCTCGACCCGCAGTCCATCCCCGACCTGCCGGCGCCCCGGCCGCGGTTCGAGATCTTCGTGTACTCGCCGCGGTTCGAGGGCGTGCACCTGCGGTTCGGCTCGGTCGCCCGCGGCGGCCTGCGCTGGTCCGACCGGCGTGAGGACTTCCGCACCGAGATCCTGGGCCTGGTCAAGGCGCAGATGGTGAAGAACGCGGTGATCGTGCCGACGGGCGCCAAGGGCGGCTTCGTCCTCAAGCAGAACCCGGGCGACCGCGACGAGGCCGTGGCCTGCTACCGGCTGTTCATCTCGGCCCTGCTCGACGTGACCGACAACCTCGACGGCGGCAAGGTCGTCGCGCCGCCCGACGTCGTGCGCCACGACCCCGACGACCCATACCTGGTGGTCGCGGCCGACAAGGGCACGGCGACGTTCTCCGACATCGCCAACGAGATCTCCCTGCGGTTCGGGTTCTGGCTCGGCGACGCGTTCGCCTCCGGCGGCTCGGCCGGCTACGACCACAAGAAGATGGGCATCACCGCGAAGGGCGCCTGGGAGTCGGTCAAGCGGCACTTCCGCGAGATGGACGTCGACACGCAGACGACCGAGTTCACCGTGGTCGGCGTCGGCGACATGTCCGGCGACGTCTTCGGCAACGGCATGCTGCTCTCGCGGCGCATCCGGCTGGTCGCCGCGTTCGACCACCGGCACATCTTCATCGACCCGAGCCCCGACGCGGCCGCCTCGTTCGCCGAGCGCGAGCGGATGTTCGCGCTGCCCCGCTCGTCGTGGGACGACTACAACCGGTCGCTGATCTCGGCGGGCGGCGGCGTCTATCCGCGCACGGCCAAGTCGATCCCGATCACCGACGAGGCCCGCGCGGTGCTGGGCATCCCGGGCTCGGTCAACGCGCTCACGCCCAACGAGCTCATGCACGCCATCCTGTCGGCCCCGGTCGACCTGTTCTGGAACGGCGGCATCGGCACCTACGTCAAGGCGACGAGCGAGTCGCACGCCGACGTCGGCGACAAGGCCAACGACTACATCCGGGTCAACGGCCGCGAGCTGCGGGCCAAGGTCGTCGGCGAGGGTGGCAACCTGGGCCTGACCCAGCGCGGCCGGATCGAGTACGCACTGAGCGGCGGCCGCATCGCCACCGACTTCATCGACAACTCGGCCGGCGTCGACTGCTCCGACCACGAGGTCAACATCAAGATCCTGCTCGACCGGGCGGTCGCGGCCGGCGAGATCGACCCCGCCGAGCGCAACCCGCTGCTCGCCGAGATGACCGACGAGGTCGGCGAGCTGGTGCTGCGGGACAACTACGACCAGGCGACCGCGCTCGGCAACGCCCGCGCGCAGTCCCGGTCGCTGCTGCCGGTCCACAAGCGCCTCATCGCCGACCTGGAGCGCCGCGGCCAGCTCGACCGGGCGCTCGAGGGCCTGCCCACCGACGAGGAGCTCGACATGCGGGCCGAGGCCGGCGTCGGGCTGACGTCGCCGGAGTTCGCGGTCCTGCTGTCCTACGTCAAGATCGTCCTCGAGCACGAGATCCTCGACTCCGGGCTGCCCGACGAGGACTGGACCAACGAGGTCCTGGTCAACTACTTCCCCACCCCGCTGCGCGAGCGGTTCGTGGAGGCGATGGCCGAGCACCCGCTGCGGCGCGAGATCGTCACCACGGCCGTGGTCAACGAGGCCGTCAACCGAGGCGGCACGTCGTTCTTCCACCGCGCCTCGGAGGAGACCGGCGCCGGCGCCGCGGACGTCCTGCGGGCATCCGTGGCGATCCGGGAGGTGTACGGGCTGGGCGAGTTCCGCCGCGCCGTGGAGTCGCTCGACAACCAGGTCCGCACCGAGGCGCAGACCACGATGTACCTGGAGTCGCGCCGCCTGCTCGACCGCGCCGTCCGCTGGCTGCTGTCCAACCGGCGGCTGCCGATCGACGTGCCGGGCGAGATCGCCCGTCTGCGCCCCGGCGTCGCCCGCCTGCTGCCGCAGCTCGACACGCTGTTCCGCGGCCGCGAGCGCGAGGCGCTGCACGCCAACATCGTCAAGCTGCAGGAGCTGGGCCTGCCGCCGGAGCTGGCCGACACGACCACCCGGATCATGTACGGCTTCGGCCTCCTGGACATCGTCGAGGTCGCCGCCCAGACCGGTCGCGACGTCAACGAGGTGGCCACGGTCTACTACGTCCTCTCGGAGCGCTTCCGGGTCGACGACCTGCTGTCACGCATCTCCGACCTGCCGCGCGAGGACCGCTGGCAGACCCTGGCCCGCATGGCGCTGCGCTACGACCTGTATGCGGCACTGGCCGCCCTCACCGGCGAGGTCCTCAACGCAACCTCGCCCGACGGCGACGCCGAGTCCCGCGTCCACGAGTGGGAGCAGAGCAACGCCACGTCGATCGCCCGGACCCGCAACTCGATCGGCGAGTTCGGCGACTCCCCGGGCGACCTGGCCGCGCTGTCGGTCCTCCTGCGCCAGATCCGCACGCTGGTCCGCGCCAGCGCCGCCTGACCCGGCCCGACAACCGTTCCGAAGCGCCGCCCCCGAGCCCCCCGGCCCGGGGGCGGCGCGGTTTTGGGGGAAGCCTGGGTGGAGTACAGCCAGTGCGGCGTCCAGTGCGGTGTCCACCAACGTTCGCCGACCCGGCATCGCCCCGCCCCGCGTCGCGCGTGCCATCCCACAGCCGGCCGACGCTCATGGACTCCGCACTAACGGGTCGGCTTGGAGTCCTCGTCGTCGACGGGGGTGCGGGCGGCCGGGACGACATCGGCGACGGGTGACTCCGGGCTGTCGTCGCCGGAGTCGCGTGGCGCGGGCTGGGCGGGCACGAAGGGCGAGAGGAGCGGGCTGGTGCGGCGTTTCGTGCGGCCGCGGGCGTTCTCGGGTGCGCCGTCGGTCGCGTTCGGCACGGCGGCCGCGCCTCGAAGGCCGGCCGGGAGCGCCAGGTCCAGGCCGGCGAGGGCGTTGGTGCGCTCCTCGGTGCCGTACACGCGGCCGCGGGTCCGGGCCACGACGCTCAGCTCCTCCGGCTCCTGGCGAATCTCCGGCTCCGGGCGAAGCGGCTCAGGCTCAACCGGCTCAACCCCAACCGGCTCAAACCCAACCGGCTCAAACCCAGCCGGGTCGGGCCCAGCCGGGTCGAACCCAACCGGCTCAATTCCGATCGGGGAGGGCTCAACCGGCTCAAAACCGACCGGCTCGAAACCAACCGGCTCGAACTCGGGATCGGCGTCCGCGTCGGGCTCGACCCGGGCCTCCAGTCCGTCCGATATGTCCGGCTCGTCGGCATCCAGCGGATCGAGATCGGCGGGTGACGTGTCCTCCAGAGCGGCGAACGCCTCGGCCGGGGGGCGGGGGGCCACCGTCGGTGGGGCCGGGACCCGCAACGGCGGGGCCGAGACCGGCGGCGCCGAGACCGGGAAGCCCGGCACCGGGCCGCCCGACACCGGGAACATCGTGTCCGACGCCACCAGCGCCGTCGACGTCACCAGCGGCTCCAGGCCGGCCACCAGCACGTCCGTCACCTCGGCGGCATAGCGGCCGTCCGGGTCGTAGTCGGGGTCGAAGACCGTCACCTGAACGCCCACGCAGCGCGGGTCGGCGACCAGGTTGCTGAGGAGGATCTCCAGCTCGCGGTACGCGATGCCGCCCACGTCAGGGGCGTCGACAGCCGGCATGACCGCCGGGTCGAGGACGTCGACGTCGACGTGGACCCAGTAGCCGGCGCAGTCGCGCAGCTGGTCGCGGGCCCACTGGGCCGAGCGGGCGGCGCCGTGCGAGCGCAGTTCAGGGACGGCGCGGGCGACGATGCCGGCGGCCTGGAGGTCCAGGCGGTACTCGTCGTGGGTGCGGATGCCCAGCAGGACCACGTCGACGTCGCGGAAGTAGGGGCGGCGCTGCTCGATCGAGGCCAGGTCGGCCTGGCCGCGGCCGGTCGCCAGGGCCAGGGCCTCGCCCGCAGCCGCGCCGACGTAGGAGGCGTTGCCCTCGTGGCGGAAGTCGGAGTGGCCGTCGACGTAGACCAGGCCGACGCGGCCGTCGAGGGTGGCCGCGTGGCGGCGCATGGCCAGGCCGGCGCCGAGCAGGATCGAGCAGTCGCCGCCCAGGACGACCGGGAAGTCGCCCTGGGCGAGGATCGAGCCGATGCGGTCGGCCAGGCGGCGGACGAAGACCACGATCTCCGCCGCCTGGGCGACACCGTCGCCGGGCTGCCAGCCCGCCGGGTCGTAGCGGGGCGGGGTGATGCAGCCCGCGTCGCGGGCGCCCAGGCGGGTGAGCAGGCCGTGGTCACGCAGAGCGCCGGGCGCCTTCGCGCAGCCGGGAACGGAGGTGGCGGTCGGTGGCCGCAACCCCAGGTTGCTCGGTGCGTCGACGACGGCGATCCGGCGCATGTGCGCCCGGCTCAGAAGAGCGCGCTCGCCAGCGCCCGGCGGGCCTTGGCGACCGCGGGGTCGTCAGGGCCGGCGACGGTGAACAGCGAGACGAGATGCTTGCGCACCGTCTCGCGGTCGTCGCCCGCCGTGCGGCGGATGAGGTTGACGAGACGCTGGTAGGCCTGCTCGGCCTCGCCGGAGACCACCTCGATGTCGGCCGCGAGCAGCTGGGCGGGGAGGTCGTCGGGCTGGGCCTGGGCGGCGGCCATCGCGGCCGGCACGTCGACGCCGGTGATCCGGCGCATGAGGCCGACCTGGGCCAGGCCGGCCTCGGCGATCGGGTCGCCGGGCGTGTCGGCCAGGAGCTTGCGGTAGGCCGCCTCGGCGCCGTCGAGGTCGCCCTCGATCAGCGCGTCGTCGGCGGCGAGCAGCCGCGGGTCGTCCTGGTGCTCGACCTCGACGCCGGCGGCCTTGAGCACCGCGTCGATCCACTGGCGCAGGTGCGGCTCGGGGAGCATCTGGTTGAACGCGTCGACGGGCTGGCCGCCGACGATCGCGACCACGAACGGGATGCCCTGGATGCGGAACATCTGGGCGAGCCGCGGGCTCTGCTCGATGTCGACCCGGGCCAGGAGCCACGTGCCCTGCCCCTCGGCGGCCAGCTTCTGCAGCAGCGGGGAGAACTGCTGGTCGGGCTGGCTGCCGGCGACGTAGAAGTCGACCACGACCGGCGTGGTCAGCGACCGCTGCAACACGTCGTTCTGGAACGTGGCCTCGCTGACCTCGACGACGTTGGCGCCGCTCGCGGCCGGGGCCTGGGCCGGCTGGGCGGCTCGCTGGGCGGCGGCCGCGTTACTGCGGGCCAGGGCGCCGAGGTCCACCGCCCCGCGGGTGAAGATCGACTGACTCTGCCGTGGGTCGCTCATGGCCCTAGTTTTGCACGTGCCCCAGGTGATCCGCCGCAAGTGATCGGTCGGATCCACCCGCGACCAGCGTGACCTGTCCGTCGATGTGCTCGACGGTGAAGAGCGTGCCGGGCGGGAAGTCGCCGAGCACCTCGGGCGGCAGCTGCACCGTGCCGTCGCCGGCGACCACGGCGAAGTCCTGGCCGTCGCGGCCCTCGGCGCCGACGCGGCCGTCGCGGATGGTCACCGCGCGGCCCAGGCGGGTGCCCACCTCACCGTCGTGGGTGACGACGACGATGGTCGTGTTGCGCTCCTGGTTGACCGTCTCCAGCGCCTCCAGCACCTCGTCGCGGCCGTGCGTGTCGAGCTGGCTGGTCGGCTCGTCGACGAGCAGCAGGCCGGGGCCGGCGGCGATGCCGACGGCGAGCGCGGCGCGCTGGCGGGCGCCGGGGGCGAGGTCGTCGATCCGCGAGCGGCCGAGGCCGGGCAGGCCGACGAGGTCGAGGATGCGGTCGGGGTCGTCGAGCTTGATGCCTTCGGTGCGGGCGGCCCGGCGCTGGGCGAGCCAGATGTTGCGGTGCAGCGTCGCGTACGGCAGGAGGTTGCGCGCCGCGCCCTGGAGCACCACGCCGATCTCCGTGCCCCGCAGCCGGGCGATCTCGCTGTCGGAGAGCTTGCCCATGTCGTAGGTGCCGATGTTGACCCGGCCGGCCGAGGGGCGCATGAGCCCGGCGAGCAGCGCGATCAGCGTCGACTTGCCCGAGCCGGACGGCCCGACGAGCGCGAGCGTCTCGCCCGGCCCGATCGACAGGTCGACGCCCGCCAGCGCGACCACGTCACCGGCCTCGGCCCGGTAGATGTGCACCACCCGCCGGCAGGCGACCGCCAGTCCGTTCATCGCTTCCCCCTCGTTGCGGCACGGAGCCGGGCGCCGGCGACGACGGCGGCTCCCGTGAGCAGTACGCCGGCCGCCAGCCAGGTGACGGCGACCGGGATCGGCGACGGCCAGTACGACACCTCGAAGGTGCCGGGGTCGTCGGTGAACACCGGGAGATATTCCCGTACGAGCAGCCAGCTGACCAGAGCGGCGAACGGCCCGATGAGCACGGCCGTGCCGACCAGCGCCAGGTAGCCGCTGGTGGCCGCGTCGCGCCGGGCCACGCCCTGGGCCCGCAGCGCCCGCAGCTCCCCGGAGCGGCGCTGGCGGTCGAGGCTGGCGACCATCCAGAGCGCACCGACCGCCAGCAGTACCGCCAGACCGCCCGCCAGCAGGTGGAAGCGGAGTGCGACGGCGGGACCCTGCTCGTCGAGGGCGGCCCGCAGCGGCTCGATCGAGCGGTCGGAGGCGACGGTGAGGCCCTGGCGGCGGACGAGGTCGAGGATGTCGGGCGGGGCGGCCGGGCCGAGCCAGATCTGCGGCTGCCGCGCGTCGCCGGCGTCGGTCGACATCCGCTCGGCGTAGTCGAGGTCGACCAGCCCGCCCCGGTCGGCCACGCGCGGCAGGATGCCCGCCTCGCCGGCGACCGTGGTCGACAGCTGCCCGCCGTCGAAGGCGCTGATGTGGTCGCCGATGGCGGTCCGGCCGCCGATGACCACCGGCAGTGGCGAGGGCACGTCGGTCGGCATGATCTTGACCGCGACGTCGGCGCCCCGGTAGTTGGCGACCTCGGCGCGCAGGCCGTCCTGGGCCGAGGTGAGCTTCGGCACGAGCAGCTTCGCGCCCGGCGACTCCGGCACCCGCCACTGGGTCGTGTCGGCGAAGCCGGCCGCGTCGGCGATGACCTTCCCGGCCTGGCTCAGGCTGTGCAGCGTCATCGCGACGTCGAAGCCCCGGCCCTCCGGCTGGTCCATCTGGAGGGAGACGAGGCGGCAGCCCTCCACGCACATGGGGAGGTTGCGGATGTACGTGTGCCGGCCGAGCTGCACCGGGCCGAGGTCGACCTGGCCGGCCGTCGAGCCGTCGAGCGGCACCACGACCGCGGTCCAGCGCACCCGGAACGCGTCCACCGTCTTGTCGATGGTGACGTCGAGCGCCAGCTCCTTGTTGTTCACGATGATCGGGTCGCGCGGCCCTTCGGGGTGCAGCAGGGCGCCGACCTCGGCGGCGCTGAGGTGCGGGTCGTTCCACAGCGCCGTCGCGCCCAGCGCCCGGCTGTCGACGGCCAGCATCGGCGGTACGCCCGTGTCCTCCGAGACCGGAATCTCGGCGGCCGCCATCGCGAACTTCCCGTCGGGGTCGATCGCGCGCACCTTGGCCAGCAGCGCCGCGCGGCTGACCGTCTCGACGGTGAGCACCCGCGGCGCGCCGAGCTCGACGCGGACCCGCTCGTCGCGGGTGTCGCTGGAGGCGCTGGCGGCGGTCGCCGCGAAGCACATCAGCGCGACGGCCGCCACGAGCAGCGCGAGCACGCGCTGGCTGCCCGGCCGGCGGGACATCGCGTATGCGGCCAGCGTGCGGCCGATGCGGCCCTCGCGGATGGCGCGCCGGCCGACGCGTTCGGCGATCGGCAGGACGCCCCGCGCCGCGACCAGGGCCAGCGCGATGACGATGAGCGACGGCGCGAACACGGCGAACCCGGTCAACCCGCCGCCGCCCTGCCGCAGCTGCACGACAGCGACCACGGCCAGCGCGATCACGGCGACCTCGAACACCGGGGCGCCCCAGCGCGACAGCCGGCTCGGCACGTTGCGGAGCAGGTCGACGGTGCGCTTGGCGAGCTCGCCCCGCTGCGCGAGCAGCGCCGCGAACAGCGCGCCCGCGAGGGCCGTCAGGGCCCACCAGTTCGCCCCGGACGACAGCGGCACGCTCGCCGAGCTGGACAGCAGCAGCCAGGCCGTGAGCCGGACCAGGTAGTGGCCGAGGAAGAAGCCGGCGGCCGCGCCGGCCAGGATCGGCAGAATGCTCTCACCGGCGGCGAGCCACCAGCGGCGGGGGGCGCTGACCCCGCGCAGGGCGAGCAGGCCCAGCTCCAGGCGCCGCTCCTGGGTCGCCGACGCGACGGCGATGAAGAGCACGAACCAGCAGAGCAGCACCAGCGGTACCGCGGCCACCGGCACGACCTCGCCGACCAGCGACCGGTTCTTGTCGATCCGCTCGATCAGGGCGGGCAGCTGGGTGGCGACCGTCGGCCCGCCGGGCAGGCCGACGAGCTTGTCCCGGCCCTGGGTCACCGCGTCGTTGACCGTCTGGAGGGTCTCGCCGGTGATCGCGTCGTCGTCGATCACCACGTCGAGCGCCTGCGACTCCCGCGGGTGCTCGATCGCCTCGATGGTGCGGCGGCTGGCGAGGACCGGCTCGATCACCTTCCGGTCGCTCGGTCGCGGGTCGAAGTAGTCGAGGTCGGACCAGTACTGCTCGGACGTGTCGAGCACCTCGTAGGCGCCGACGACGGTGAGGGTCAGGATCGGGCCGTTGCGGATCCACTCCTGACCCTCGCTGTCGTAGGTGGCGTAGCTCGCCTCCAGGGTGGCGCCGACGGACAGCTTGAGCTGGTCGAACGTCGCCTTGCCGACGACGACCTCGGTCTCGCTGATGAAGCACCGGCCGGCGACCAGGCGCAGGTGGGCGCAGGCGTTGTCGCGGTACACCAGCCGCGGTGCGACGTCGTCGACGTCCGGTCCGCCGGTCCCCATGTACGTGTTGATCTCGGTGCTGAAGACGCTCGTGAAGCCCGGCACGCGGAAGATGTCCGGCACCAGGTCCTCGAAGCCGCGGTCGTTGGCCTCGGACTGGCGGCGGGCCTGCACGACCCGCTCCGCGATCGGTGCCGCGGCGACCTCGCTGGCCACGACGGCGCGGTCGGCCGTCGCGGTGTAGACGGGCGCGCTCACCGCCGCCGCCAGCGCGAACATGGCGATCAGAAAGGCCGTGACCGCCTGGCCCGGACGGGCCCGGATCATCGACAGGACCAGCCCGATCACGGCGCGCTCCATCCGTCGGCGAAGTAGGGCATGACGTCTCCGACGTACGCGTGGATCAGCGCGGCCAGCACCAGGCCCAGCAGCACCGAGACGCTGACCAGGACGAGGTACCCCTCGATGCTCACCCGCTTGACCAGCCGGGCCGAGGCGCCCTGGTGGCGCAGCGCGGCCAGCTCGCGGGCCCGTGGCCGGCGCTCGACGGCGGCGACGATGGTGGTCGCCCCGGCCGCGAGCGCGACGCCGATGATGGCGGAGAGCAGCATGAACTGCAGCGTCAGCGGCGGCCCGAAGGCGGCGTACCGCTCGGCGACGCTGTCGATCGACTCCTCGCCGAGGATGATCAGGCCCTCCTTGCGCAGCCTGTCGGGCAGGTCGGGCGGCGCGTCGCGGGCCAGCCAGACCTGGAGCGACTCGCCGGAGCCGAAGTCGCCGCCGAGCCGGTCGGCGTACTCCAGGTCGATCAGCACACCCTGCTCGCCCAGCCGCGGCAGCCGGGCCGCGGTGGCGCCGATCGTCTCGGTCAACGCGGTGGAGCCGTAGCTGACCCGCTGGTCGCCGAGGAGCCGTGGCTTGAGCGGCCGGGCCCGCACGGACACGATCGGGGCCGGCGCGTCGATCGGGTAGACGCCCGGGTCGGTCGCGCCGCCGGTACGGATCGGCGCGACCTTCAGCAGCAGGCCGTCGGTGGCCGGGACGATGATCAGGTTGGGCGGCACCCCGTTGACGTCGAGCCGCCAGCGGGACCGGTCGGCCAGCACCTCCCGGCCGACCACCGTCTGGTCGGGGCCGCTCTGGGTGATGCCGTGGACGGTCACCTCGATGCCGGGCCGCGACGCGAAGAAGATCTTCTGCTCCAGCGTGCTCTGCATGATGTTCAGCGAGCTCAGCCGGCAGCCGGGGGCCGTCGTGCAGGCGGGCACCGGCGCGGTGAGCCGCTGCGGGCCCTCGGTGAGCGGGCCGAGCCGCACGACGGTGCGGGTGCCGGTCGGGTCGGCCATCACGACGTCCAGCACGACCACCCGCTGCTGGTCGGCCACGGTGTAGTGGTTGGTGACGTCGAGGGTGAGCTGGCCGCCGGTGACGTAGACCGGGTCGGGGGCCTTCGGGTGCAGCAGCGCCGCGGTCTGCGCGGCGCTCAGGCCGTACTCCGGGCGCCAGGCCGCCACCGCCGCCAGCCGTGGGCTGTCGACCAGCAGCACCCGGTCGTTGCCGCTGGACAGCGACTGCACAGCGGCCATCGCCGACGTGCCGCCGGGGTCGGCGCGGCGCACCGCCTCCAGCAGGGCCAGCCGGTTCTCGGCCCGCACCGTCAGCACCCGGTCGGCGCCGACCTCCAGCTCGGCCCGGGTGCGGCCGGCCTGCTGCCCGGTGTTCCAGGTCAGGAACGACGTGCACAGCAGGGCCACGGTGACGATGATCAGCGCGGCCAGCCGGTGGACCCCGGGGCGCCGGGCGAGGTAGATCGCGCTGAGGGCCCGGGCCGGACGGCCGTGCCGGAGCGCGCCCTCGACCAGGCGGCCGGCGCCGAAGGTGATGAGCCGGGCGGCGACCAGGGCGAACGCCAGCGCCGCCAGGCCCGGGGCGAGCAGCGCCAGGCCGGCCACGTCGCCCTCGGCCCGGTTGCGCAGCTGCCAGAGCGCGGCGACCGCGATGACGACCAGCACCAGGTCGAGCAGGTCGCGCCAGGCGCCGGCCCGGGCCGGGCTCTGCCGCAGCAGCTCGGCGACGCTCGCCCCGAGCGACCGGCGCTCGGCGAGCAGGGCGGCCAGCAGCGCGCCGACGACCGCCAGCGCGACGGCGCCGAGCGAGAGCTGGAACGCCTGATCGCGTACGGCCGGATCGCGGATGGCGCCGTTGACCGCGGTGGCGACGAGGTAGCCGAGCGGGAGGCCGAGCACCGCCCCGCCGAGCATCGGCAGCCCGCTCTGCCCGCCGACCAGGCTCCAGGTGCGTCCGCGGGTCGCGCCGCGCAGCTTCACCAGCCCGATGTCGGGCCGGCGCTCCTCGCCGGTGTACTTCACCGCGAGGTACAGCGCGAACCAGCACAGGATCAGCAGCTGGAAGGCGCCGACCGGCACGCCCAGCGAGACCAGCTGCCGGTCCCGCTCGATGTCCTTGATGACCTCGTAGATCGAGGTGGTGAGGGTGAGCCGGTTGTTGGCGGCGTCCACCGTCGCGACGTTGAGGTAGGCCCGCACGACGTCGGGCTGGTGGTCGACGAGCAGCGCCGGCTGCGCGATCAGGTCGGTGATCGTGCGGACGGTCTTCGGCTTGATCGCGTCGAGGGCGGCCGCCCCGACGAGCACGGCGTCGTCGACCGGCTCGGTGATCTCGGGGGCCGGGCTGGTCGGCAGGGAGTTCGCGATGAGCTGGGAGTTGCTGCTCCAGAACGGGTCGGCCGGGTCGTCGGGGCGGTAGATGCCCGCGACCGTCAGCGGGGCCGGTTCGTTGAGGTTGCTCGACGTGAAGACGATCTGGTCGCCGACCTTCAGCCGCAGGAAGCGGGCGGTGCGGTAGCTGACCATCGCCTCGCCGGCCGCGGTCGCGCAGCGGCCCTCGACGACGGCGTGCTCGCACGCGCCGGTCCGCATCACCAGCGGCGAGCCGGTGGAGCGCTGCTCGCTCGTCGCGGTGGCCGGCACCGTCGACGCCTGGCCGGTGACGTGGGCCTGGGTGTAGACGGTGAACCCGCCCAGCCCGACGACCTGCTGCGTCAGCTCGGCCTGCGCCGCGACCATGTCGGTGATCGAGCCGCCCTCGATCTTGCCCTCGCCGATCGTCTCCAGCGACCGCTCCTGGATCGGCGCGGTCTCCATGTGCCGGGTGGCGACCCGTTCGGTGGAGGCCAGCACGTACCAGGGGGCCGCCGCCGCGGCGGCCGCGGCGAGCGTGCTCAGGACGAGCAGTGTCAGCGCCTGCGCGCGCCTCGCCCGCAACGCCGCGAGCACGAGTGCCAGCAAGGCCCCTCCCCCGTGTGGTCAAGGTCGTTCGTAGGTAGACCTGCCGGGAGAGGAGCCGGTTGCATTGCGAATAGGTAACGTTAAGATCAAAAACGGGCCGGCTCGCGGTACACGCCCCAGATGTCCTTCAACGCCCCGCAGATCTCGCCGAGGGTCGCCTCGGCCCGCGCCGCGTCGAGCATGGCCGGGATGAGGTTCCCGTCGGTGCGCGCGGCGGCCACCATCCGCTCCAGGCGCTCCTTCACGAGGGCGTTGTCGCGGCCGGCCCGGCGGGCGCCGAGCAGGCGGTTCTGCTCGATCTCGACCTCGTGCGAGACGCGGAGGATGTCGAGGTCGCGGGTGACCGAGCCGGTGTGCGCGTTGACCCCGACGACCCGCTTGTCGCCCTTCTCGACGGCCTGCTGGTAGACGAACGCGCTGTCGGCGATCTCCGACATGAACCAGCCGTCCTCGATCCCGCGCAGGATGCCGCTGGTGATCGTGCCGTCGCTGCCCATGTCGCGGATCCGCTGGAAGATGGCCTCGGCCTCGGCCTCGATCCGGTCGGTGAGCGCCTCGACGTACCACGAGCCGCCGAGCGGGTCGGCGACGTTGATCACGCCGGTCTCCTCCATGAGCACCTGCTGGGTGCGCAGCGCGATCTCGGCCGCCTCGTCGGTCGGCAGGGCGAGCGTCTCGTCGAGCGCGTTGGTGTGCAGGGACTGGGTGCCGCCCAGCACGGCGCTGAGCGCCTCGACGGCGGTGCGGACCACGTTGTTGTACGGCTGCTGGGCGGTCAGCGACACGCCGGCGGTCTGCGTGTGGAACTTCAGCCAGAGCGCCTTCTCGCTGGTCGCGCCGTAGACGTCGCGCATCCAGCGGGCCCAGATCCGCCGCGCGGCCCGGAACTTGGCGATCTCCTCGAAGAAGTCGACGTGGGCGTCGAAGAAGAAGCTCAGCCCGGGCGCGAACGTGTTGACGTCGAGCCCCCGGCTCTTGCCGAGCTCGACGTAGCCGAACCCGTCGGCGAGCGTGAACGCCAGCTCCTGCGCCGCGGTCGAGCCGGCCTCACGGATGTGGTAGCCGGAGACCGAGAGCGGCTTGTACTTCGGGATGTGGCGGTTGCAGTACTCCATCAGGTCGCCGATGAGGCGCAGGTGCGGCTCGGGCGGGAACAGCCACTCCTTCTGCGCGATGTACTCCTTGAAGATGTCGGTCTGCAAGGTGCCGTCGAGCCGGCCGAGATCGGCGCCCTGGCGTTCGGCGGCGACGAGGTACATGCAGAACACCGGGACCGCCGGGCCCGAGATGGTCATGCTCGTGGTCACATCCGCCAGCGGGATGCCGTCGAACAGCACGTCCATGTCGGCCGCGGAGTCGATGGCCACACCGCAGTGGCCCACCTCGCCGAGCGACTGCGGCTCGTCCGAGTCCCGGCCCATGAGCGTGGGCATGTCGAACGCCACGGAGAGGCCGCCGCCACCCGCGCCGAGCAGCATCTTGTACCGCGCGTTCGTCTGCTGCGCGTTGCCGAACCCGGAGAACTGGCGGATCGTCCAGGTGCGCCCGCGGTAGCCGGTGGCGTGCAGCCCGCGGGTGTACGGAAACTCCCCCGGCCAGCCGATCCGCTCGAAACCGGGCACGTCGGCGCCCTCGGGCGGCCCGTAGACCGGCTCGACCCGGCTCCCCGACAGGGTGGTGAAGTCGGCGTCGCGCTTGCGCGCCTCGTCATAGCGGCGCTGCCAGCGGTCGCGGCCTTCGGCAATCTCGTGGGCGTCCATGGGTGTCGGCGCTCCTCGGGTCGGCGGGTTCTCCGTCCTCTCCGATGCTATCGGCAACCTGAACGATCGCTAAGGTACGGTGCCCGGATTTCGCCGGGCACCGCCTGCCAGATTCGTCCCAGTCCGTGCTCAGCCGGCGTAGTCGGCGGCCCGCGCCTCGTCGTCGCCCACCCGCTTGGCGTCCTTCTCGTCCACGTGCACGTCGTCGACGACGATGTCCACGGCGGTGACCTCGAGCCCGAGCAGGTTCTCGACCGAGCTGATGACCTTGGTCCGCACCTTCTCGGCGACGGAGTACACGACGAACCCGTACTCGATCACCAGCGTCACCCGCACCGTGGCCGTGCGCCCCTCGAGCCGCACCTGGACGCCGCGGTTCGACGACTCGCCGTCCTCGCCCCCGAGGCCGATCCGGTCGCGCACGGCGGCGAACACCCGGGCGACGTCGCCACCCAGGTCGTACACGCCCGGGACCTCGCGGGCGGCGATCCCGGCGACCTTCTCCACGACCTCGTCGGCGATCGTGGTGGTGCCGCGCTCGGCGGCCAGCTCGGCATTGTTGCGCAGCCGGTCGACCACCTGCGAGGCGATCCGCCCGGAGGCGGCCGCGGTGCTGGAGGCGAACTCCCCGACCTTCTCGGCCGTCTCGGTGGCGAACGTGGTGACCCGCTCGGCGGCGTCGTCGGCCGCGGCCCGCAGCCGCGACTGCTCGGCGGCCGGCGCGGTCCCCTGGGCGGGCACGACCGCCGCGGGAGCCGCCGGCTCGACCGCGGCGAGCGCGTCGCCGGTCATGTCAGGATCGTCAACATCGGTGCGCGCGGGGAAGCCCGCGGTCGCCTCGGTCATGGCAGTTCTCTCCCCTGTCCCGGTTCGTAGGCGGGGCCGAGCGTACTCGCGCCCCGCCAGCCTCGGGACTCCCCCAACCGTCCTCAGCGGACCAGCTGGGCGGCGCCGTCCGAGAGGTGGAGCTCACGGTCGCAGGCCGCCGCCGCCTCCGGGTCGTGGGTGGCGAAGACGACCGCGGCGCCGCGGCGGGCCTCCTCCTGGAGGATCTCCATGACCCGCTGGCGGTTCGTGGCGTCGAGCTCGCTCGTCACCTCGTCGGCCAGGACCACGTCGCCGTGCAGGGCCAGGCCGCGGGCGATCGCCGTGCGCTGCTGCTGGCCGCCGGAGAGCTCCTCCACCAGTTGGTCCGCCTGGCCGGCCAGGCCCAGGCGCTCCAGGGAGGCGACCGTGGCCCGGCGGGCGTCGGCCGGGGGCGCACCGCCGGCGATCATTGCCACCTGGATGTTCTCCTGCGCGGTCAGGATCGCGGCCAGGCCGTTGTCCTGGGGAATCAGGACCACGCGCTCGGCCACCGCGTGGTCGCGGTCGCGCAGCGTGTTGTTGTCGACCGCCACCGTGCCGGCGGCCGGGCGCAGCAGGCCCGCCATCGCCCACAGCAGCGTCGTCTTGCCGGCGCCGGACGGGCCGGTCACGGCGAGGATCTGGCCCGGCGACACGACGACCGACACGTCGCGCAGCACCGGGTGGTCGCGCTCATACGCGACCGTCACGCCGTCAACCGTCAGCGTCTTCACTGCACACCCTCCACAGAAACCGGACTAGGTACCAGCAGGACGGTGCCGTCGGGCTGGGGTTCGACGCTTATCAGCGTGCCCGGCGGCAGCATGCGCAGGACTTCCTGCGGCAGGTGCACCGTACCGTCGCGACCCACCACCGCGTAGTCCTCTCCGCGCCGGCCCTCCGCGCCGACCCGGCCGTCGCGGATGGTGACCGTGCGCCCCATGCGCAGGCCGACCTCCGGGTCGTGGGTCACGACCACGACGGTCGTGCCCGCCCGCCGGACCGCGTCGAGCGCCAGGAGCACCTCGTCGCGGGCCCGGGTGTCGAGCTGGCTGGTCGGTTCGTCCGCGAGCAGCAGGCCCGGCCGGGCGGCCAGCCCCACAGCGAGCGCCAACCGCTGACGCTCACCAGGAGAGAGTCGCTGCGGCCGCTGGCGGTTGCGTCCCCGCGCCGAGAGGCCGACCATCGCGAGCACCTCACGCGGGTCGGGCAGGTCGCGGCCCCGCACGCCGCGCTGGGCGAACCGGATGTTCTGCTCCGCCGTCAGGTACGGCAGCAGGTTGCGCGACGCCCCCTGCAGGACCACGCCGACATCGCTCGCGCGCAGCGCCTGGAGCTCGGCCGGCGAGGCCCGCACCAGGTCGTGGTTGCCGACCGTGAGCCGGCCCGCCGACGGCGGGAGCAGCCCGGCGAGCAGCGACAGCAGCGTCGACTTGCCCGAGCCGGAGGGCCCGAGCAGCGCGACCGACTCGCCCGGCGAGATGTCCAGGTCGACGCCGGACAGCGCGACCACGTCGTAGCCCTCGAGCCGGTAGATGTACACCAGCCCGCGGCACATGACAGCGAGACTCATTGCGCACCGTCCTTGAGCCGCAGCGGGGTCGCCCGCCCGAGCAGGCGCAGCACGAGCAGGACGGTGAGCAGCAGGCCGAACAGGGTCACGCCGACCGCGACGGGAAGCGCGCCCAGGCCGAGCCGCAGGTCGAACGACCCGGCGGGCTGGCCGACCGTCACCAGCGGGATGCCGGGGAGCATCACGAACGCACCCACGACGCCGGCCGCCAGGCCGACCAGGAACGGAAGCCCGAGCAGGGCTCGATACTCCTGGAAAACGGACCGTCGCAACTGCCCCGACCGCACTCCGGCGACCCGGAGCGCGGCGAGCTCGTAGAGGCGGGCACGGACCCCGACGTACGCGGTCAGCAGCACCACACCGAGCGCCAGGAGGATCGCCGCGGCCCCGGCCAACAGGTAGAGCCAGAGCCCGAGAGCGGGAGCTCGCCGGGCCAGCCGATCAAGTGCGCCGTCGATCGTCTCGGTCCCCAGGACCTGGACGCCGGCCGCCTCGAGCCGCTGGTCGAGATCGGCGGGCGCCCCGGAGGCGACCCACACCTCGTAGCGGAGGCTGCCGTTGTCGGCCAGGCTCGCCGAGCGCTCGGCCATCCGGGTCGCGTAGTCGAGGTCGAACAGCACCGCGTGCCGCCCGGCGCGGGGCAGGCTGTCGGCCCGCGCCGCGACGGTGAACGGCTGCGGCTGCTCCGAGAAGCCCGGCAGCGCGAACGTCGCCGCCTCCGCGTCGTCGGTGGGCGCCCCGCCGGCGAGCACCGCCGGCAGCGCGTCGGGCGTGTCGACGTGCTCGACGACGGCGTCCGCCGGGTCGCTGCCCGAGACGTCGATGCCGAGCGCGGCGCCCGCCCGCACGGTGACCTGCGCCCCGCCGGCGGAGTGCCGGGCCTGCCAACGACCGGCCAGGTCGAAGCCCGGCGCCAGCGGCCCGGCGTCGGTGGTGAGCGCGCGCACCGCGACGGTGACCGAGAACGGGTCGCTGCCGCCCGCGGCGCGGCCGACGGCGAGCCCGATGAGCCGGCACTCGGCGGTGCAGCCGGTGAGCGTCGCGTGGTAGCTGCGGGTGCCCTTGGTCAGCGCGCCGAGCGTCACCGTCCGCGGCGGCTGCCCCGGGTTGGCGACGATCGCGGCGAGCCGCAGCGCCGGCTTGGGCGGCAGCGTGTCGACCGACACCTCGGCGGTGAGGTCCCGGCCGAGCCGCAGCGGGTCGGCGGCCCGCGGGTGCAGGCGGCCGGCGAGGTCGGCGACCTGCGCGCGGGAGTGCCCGCTCCACACGGCCACGTCGGCGAGCCGGTCGGCCTGGACGCCGATCAGCTCGACGGGGCTGTTGTCGAAGCGCTGGCTCGCCCGTACCGCGGCCATCGAGTGCCCGCCGGGGTCGGCCTGGCTGACCGCCTCGGCCAGCGCGGACGGGTGGGCGGCGTTGACCGTCAGCACCCGCTGCGCCCCGACCGTCTCCTCGGCGGTCGCGCGCCGCGCGGTGGCGGCGACGTCCCAGGCGGTCGCGGCGAACGACAGCAGCGCCACGGCGACCGTGACGACGACCACGAGCCGCTGGCCGCCGGGGCGGCGGGCCAGCTGGGCCGCGGCGAGCAGCGGCACGATCCGGCCGCGGCGGCGGGCGATGCGCAGCCGGGCCGCGGACCAGATGCTCAGCAGGCGGGCCGCGCCGACGCCCACGACCACCGCGAGCAGCGGCGGGGCGAGCAGTGCGAGCGGCGAGCCACGGTCGCTGACGGCGGCGACGAGGCTGGCCGCGGCGAGCGCCACGGCGATGCCCTCGGCCACGCCGGCCCGCCAGCCGCCGCGCTCGGGCACCCGCCGCAGCAGGCCGAGCACCGGCCGGGCGAGCGTCTGCCGGGCGGCGAGGAGTGCCGCGACCAGCCCGGCGGCGAACGCGATGCCGGCCGCGGCGAACACCGGCCGGCGCACCTCGACGCCGACGCCCGGCGCGAGCAGCGCGTCCGCGGCGACCTCGACGAGCGCCAGGCCGGCCACGAGACCGACCGGCAGGGCGGCCGCCGTCAGCAGCACGACCTCGCCGAGGCCGAAGCGGGCGGCCCGCCCGGCCGGATAGCCGCGCAGCTTGGCCAGCGCGATCTCCGGCCCGCGCTCCTCGGTGAGCGATGCCACCAGGAGGAAAAGAACAAACCAACACAGAAGCAGCAGCGGTACCGCGATGATCGGCGCCGTGCGGGCGATCGCACGCTGGTCCGCGTCGACGTCGCGCAGCACCGCCGGCAGGGAGGTGGTCACCTCCAGCTCCTGGCCGCGCAGCTGGTCGCCGAGGATCTGCACGCCCTCGCGCAGCCTGGCGACGTCGTCGAGGTGGACGCGGGAGGCGAGCAGCGGGTACTCCAGCCGGGTCGACACCGTCGCCGACGGGTCGGCGCGGACGTCCTCCTCGGACATCGTGAACAGCGCGTCGCCGGTCTCGGCGGAGCCGCTGAAGTAGGCGGTCCGGCCCCAGTAGGGCGCGTTGGCGTCCGTGGGCGTGTACAGCCCGGTGATCGTGAACGTCTTGTCCCGGCCGGCGGTGCGCGGGCCGAGGTGCAGGGTCAGCGGGTCGCCGGTCTTGAGGCCGTGCGCGGCGGCGGTGCGCTTGCTGACCACCACCTCGCCGGGGTTGTCGGAGCAGGCGCCCTCGATCGTGAGCCGGGTGCAGGCGTTGTCGCGGTATGCGAGCTTCGCCCCGGTCTCACCGAAGGTGACCTCCGTGTCGATCGCCGCCACCGGCCGGTCGAGCCGGTCGGCGAGCAGCGCGTCCTTGTCGAGTACCGCGTTCATGGCGAGCCGGATCTCGGCGAGGTCCATGAAGGCGGCGCTGTCGCCGGTGCCCTTGGCGCCGACGGTCAGCCCGGTTGCGTCGGTGGACGCGGCGGACAGCCCGTCGGTGAGCACCGACTGCTGCGCGGCCCGGCTGTACGCGGGCGCGAGGACGGCCGCCGTGGTCGCCGTGACGGCGAGGATGAAGACCACGAACGACCGGCCGGCCCGGTACCTGATGCCGCGCAACATGACGGTCCAGGCCGTCAAGTGAGCCCCCTGTGCTGGTCTAGCTAGATCGGTCCAGAGCCGATAGGCCCCGACCAAAGCAACTGAACGGTTGACCCGCAGACCTTAGCCAGCCGGATCACGCGAGGTCGAGTTGCGCCAGCAGGGCGGCCGCCGCCGCGTAGGGGTCCAGCCGGCCCTGCGCCACCTCGGCGGCCAGCGCGGCGAGCTCGGTACCGCTGCGGAGGTCCTTCATGCGGGCCCGCAGCGCGCCGAGGGCGATCGCCTCGACCTCCGCGGCGGCCCGCTGCTCGCGGCGGCGTTGCAGCTCACCGGAGTGCTCCAGCCACTCACGGTGCTCGTCGATCGCGGTCACCACGTCGTCGATGCCCTCGGCGCGGGCGGCGACACAGCGCACGACGCGGGGCCGCCACTGGCCGGGCGCCCGTTCGCCGAGGCCGATCATGCCCTGGATGTCGCGGTACGTGGCGTCGGCGCCGTCCCGGTCGGCCTTGTTGACCACGAAGATGTCGGCGATCTCCAGCACGCCCGCCTTGGCGGCCTGGACGGCGTCGCCCATGCCCGGCGCGAGCAGCACCAGCGTGGTGTCGGCCAGCCCGGCGATCTCGACCTCGGCCTGCCCGACGCCCACGGTCTCGACCATCACCGGGTCGCAGCCGGCGCCCTCCAGCACGCGCGCGGCCTGCGGGGTGGCGGCGGAGAGCCCGCCGAGGTGGCCGCGGCTGGACATGGAGCGGATGTACACGCCGGGGTCGGTGGCGTGGTCCTGCATCCGGACCCGGTCGCCGAGGATCGCCCCGCCGGTGAACGGGCTGGACGGGTCGACGGCGAGCACGCCGACCCGCCGCCCGGCCTTGCGGAAGGTCCGGACCAGCTCGTTCGTCGTTGTGGACTTGCCCACACCGGGCGCGCCGGTGAGCCCGATGACCTGTGCGGTGCCGGTGAGCGGCGCGAGGGCCGCCGCCAGCTGCGGCAGCACCTCGTCGCCGTCCTCGACCAGCGTGATCAGGCGCGCCACGGCCCGCGGGTCACCCGCGCGGGCCGCTTCGACCAGCGCGGGGACGTCGCGGGAGCGGCGGACCGGCACGGCCCGTGGCACCGCCTCAGGACTCGGATCCGTCACTGCTTGGGGACGCGGAGCAGCAGCGCGTCGCCCTGCCCGCCACCGCCGCACAGCGCGGCCGCGCCGAGCCCGCCACCGCGGCGGCGCAGCTCCAGGGCGAGGGTGAGGGCCAGGCGGGCGCCGCTCATGCCGATCGGGTGGCCGAGCGCGATCGCGCCGCCGTTGACGTTGACGATGGCCGGGTCGATGCCCAGGTCGGCGGTCGACTGCACGCCGACCGCGGCGAACGCCTCGTTGATCTCGACCAGGTCGAGGTCGGCGGGGCTCAGCCCGGCCTTGCCCAGGGCGTGCTGAATCGCGTTGGACGGCTGGCTGGTGAGCGAGTTGTCCGGGCCGGCCACGTTGCCGTGGGCGCCGATCTCGGCGAGCCAGGTCAGGCCCAGCTCCTCGGCCTTGGCGCGGCTCATCACGACCACGGCGCAGGCGCCGTCGGAGATCGGCGACGAGGTGGCCGCGGTGATCGTGCCGTCCTTGGTGAACGCCGGGCGCAGCTTGGCCAGCGACTCGACGGTCGTCTCGGGGCGGATCTGCTCGTCGTCGGTGACCAGCAGCGGGTCGCCCTTCCGCTGCGGGATCTCGACCGGGACGATCTCCTCCGCGAAGTGGCCGTTCTTCTGCGCGGCGGCGGCCCGCTGGTGGCTCGCGGCGCCGAACGCGTCCTGCGCCTCGCGGCTGATGCCGAGGCGGGCCACGTGCCGCTCGGTCGACTCGCCCATCGAGACCTGGTCGTACGCGTCGGTGAGCCCGTCGAGGGCCATGTGGTCCTTGATCACGACGTCGCCGTACTTGTACCCCTGGCGCTGCCCGAGCATCAGGTGCGGCGCATTGGTCATCGACTCCATGCCGCCGGCGACGACGATGTCGAACTCACCCGCCCGGATGAGCTGGTCGGCGAGCGCGATGGCGTCGAGGCCGGACAGGCAGACCTTGTTGATCGTGAGCGCGGGCACGCTCATCGGGATGCCCGCCCCGACGGCCGCCTGGCGGGCCGGCATCTGGCCGGCGCCGGCCTGCAGCACCTGGCCCATGATCACGTACTGCACCTGCTCGGGCGCGACGCCGGAGCGCTCCAGCGCCGCCTTGATCGCGATCTCGCCCAGCTTGGTCGCCGGGAAGTCCTTGAGCGCGCCGAGCAGGCGCCCCATCGGCGTGCGGGCGCCGTTGACGATCACCGACTGAGTCATCCGGAGGCCTCCGAGAGAAGGTTCACATCGCGTCGTCGCGACCTGAACGATTGTTCGGTTCAGACTATCGCCATGGAGTCCGCCACTCAGAAGTTGGATATATCACCCATCGGCATCCTGAGAATCGACCACGTCGGCATCGCGGTCGCCGACCTCGACGCGGCGATCGAGTTCTACGGCCGGGTGTTCGGCATGCGCTGCGTGCACGAGGAGGTCAACGAGGAGCAGGGGGTGCGTGAGGCGATGCTGTCGGTCGGGCCGACGCCCGAGGGCGGCTGCCTGCAGCTGCTCGCGCCGCTCTCGCCGGCGTCCACGATCGCCAGGTTCCTCGACCGCAGCGGGCCCGGCATGCAGCAGCTCGCGTACACCGTGGAGGACGTCGACGCGACCTGCGCCGAGCTGCGCGCCCGCGGCGTGCGTCTGCTGTACGACGAGCCGCGGCGGGGTACCTCCGACTCACGGATCAACTTCGTGCACCCGAAGGACGCGGGCGGCGTGCTGGTCGAGCTGGTGGAGCCGCATCGACCGAGCTAGTGCAACTTTTCACAAGCCGGTTCCCGATCAAGCTACTCTTCAGTAACGTCCGCGTTGGCACACGTGAATGTGTCGCCGATCCCCATAGTCGTCCCCTCTTCTTGCGGCGACGCTCCCCTTGGAAATCGTGGACGTAAGGAGCCGTAGCGGTGCAGCACATCCTCGACGCGATCATGCAGGCGGAAGGGGCGGCCGACCCCGCGGCCGAGCTCCGCGCCGTGGCCGGCCTGCCGGTGCCCGAGAGTTACCGGGGCGTGGTGGTGCGGGCCGACGAGACCGGCATGTTCGACGGCCTCGCCACCCGCGACAAGGACCCGCGCAAGTCCCTGCACGTGCAGGAGGTGCCCACCCCGTCCGTCGGGCCGGGCGAGGCGCTCATCGCCGTGATGGGGAGCGCGGTCAACTACAACACCGTCTGGACCTCGATCTTCGAGCCGGTGTCGACGTTCGGGTTCCTCCAGCGGTACGGGCGGCTCAACGACCTCAGCAAGCGGCATGACCTGCCCTACCACGTGGTCGGCTCGGACGCGGCCGGCGTCGTGCTGAAGGTCGGCCCCGGCGTGAGCAAGTGGAAGCCCGGCGACGAGGTCGTCGCGCACTGCCTCAGCGTCGAGCTGGAGGACGCGGCCGGCCACGACGACACGATGCTCGACCCGCAGCAGCGCATCTGGGGCTTCGAGACGAACTTCGGCGGCCTGGCCGAGCTGGCCCTGGTCAAGGCCAACCAGCTCATGCCGAAGCCCGCGCACCTGTCCTGGGAGGAGGCGGCCTGCCCCGGGCTGGTGAACTCCACGGCGTACCGGCAGCTCGTCTCGCACCACGGCGCGCAGATGAAGCAGGGCGACACCGTGCTCGTCTGGGGCGCCTCGGGTGGCCTGGGCTCCTACGCGACGCAGTTCGCGCTCAACGGCGGCGCGACGCCGGTGTGCGTGGTGTCGAGCCCGGAGAAGGCGGCCATCTGCCGCAGCATGGGCGCGGAGCTGGTGATCGACCGCTCGGGGTACCGGTTCTGGAAGGACGAGGACACCCAGGACGTCGCCGAGTGGCGCCGCTTCGGCGCGGAGATCCGGGAGCTGACCGGGGGCGACGATCCCGACATCGTCTTCGAGCACCCGGGCCGCGAGACGTTCGGCGTGAGCGTCTACGTGGCGCGGCGCGGCGGCACGATCGTGACCTGTGCGTCGACGTCCGGCTTCATGCACCAGTACGACAACAGATACCTGTGGATGAACCTCAAACGCATTGTCGGAAGTCACTTCGCCAACTACCGCGAGGCGTGGGAGGCCAACCGGCTCATCGAGCGCGGCCGAATTCACCCGACGCTGTCCCGCACGTATCCGCTCGCGCAGACCGGGCAGGCCGCGTACGACGTCCACCGCAACCTGCACCAGGGCAAGGTCGGCGTGCTGTGCCTCGCCCCGTCCGAGGGCCTGGGCGTGCGCAACCCGGAGTTCCGCGCCCGGCATGAGCAGGCGATCAACCGGTTCCGCGACCGCTAGAGCCCCGCTGCGGGGCGGCCACGAAGGGGTGGCCTCCCCGCAGCGGCTTCCATGCCCACCCTTCGGCGCTCGGGCGATGTCCGAACGGGCCAGGCGACACGCCCGCAAAGCGTGACAAAAACGTGGCGTGTCCTGGGCCGGTGAAGTTGACCATGCCGGGGCTGAGGAAGTTACCCCTTGCACCCTTGCGAAGTCCCCCGGGTGGTCTGCAAGTATGTGCCAATGCCCCAGCCTCAGTCCTCGGTCGACTTCTTCCAAAACGGCTCGGATCACGAAGAGCTGAGCGTCGTCCTGCGCGGTTACGACCGTCAGCAGGTCGACAGCAAGCTGCAGCGGATCAACGCGCAGCTCCAGCAGGCCAACCAGGCCCGCGAAGAGGCCGAGGGCCGACTCGCCGAGGCCCAGCGTCGCGTCCGTCAGGCCGAGCAGCGGCTCGGCACGATGGAGCAGAAGCTCAGCGACACCAACAAACAGTTGGAAGAGAACAACCGGCCGACGCTGTCGGGCCTGGGCACGCGGGTCGAGCAGATCCTGCGCCTGGCCGAGGAGCAGGCCAACGACCACCGGGGCGAGGCCAAGCGGGAGTCCGAGGGCATCATCTCCGCTGCGCGCCTCGAGGCTCGCGAGATCACCGACAAGGCGCGGGCCGAGTCCGCCGCCATGAAGGCGACCGCCGAGCGCGAGGCCGGCAACCTCCGCACCGCCGCCGAGCGCGAGGCCGCCGAGGTCCGGGTGCAGGCCCGGCGCGAGGCCGACACGCTGCGGGCCGACGCGGAGCGCGAGACGAAGCAGCTGCGCACCGCCACCGCGCACGAGGTCGCCGAGCTCAAGGCGACCGTCGAGCGCGAGGTCGCGACGCTGCGGGCCACCGCCGAGCGGGAGATCACCCAGCTGCGCGCCAAGGCCGCCCGCGAGGCGGAGGAGAAGCGCGCCGAGGCGACCAAGCTGCTGACCGACGCCCGCGACAAGCGCGACAAGGACCTCCAGTCCCTCGCGCTGGAGATCGCCGAGCGGCAGGAGAAGGCCGAGCGCGACGAGTCCGCCCGCCACGCCTCCGCCGTCGCCGCGACCCAGAAGCTGGTCAACGAGGCCGAGGGTCGCGCCCGGGCCGCCGAGGACCGCGCCAAGGAGATCGAGCAGCGCGCCGAGACCCGCCGCGTCGAGTCCGAGCGCAACGCCGCCGACACGATCGACAAGTCGAAGGCACTCGCCGACAAGACCGTCAACGAGGCTCGCGCCGAGGCGCACCGGGTGCTCAGCGAGGCCCGCGCCGAGGCGGAGGAGACGACGCAGCGTGCGCGGCGCGAGGTCGAGGACCTCACGCGCCAGAAGGACGCCGTCACCTCCCAGCTCGGCCAGATGCTCTCCGGCCTCGCCGGCATCATGCCGGCGGTGGGCCAGCAGCAGGGCGGCGGCGACGCCAAGAAGGGCAAGTCCGGAGACGGGGAGAAGGTCTCCGCCTGACGTTCGGCGGGTCGCGGCGGTCGTGCCGCTTCCTTGAATCATTCACGGGGAGTTCGATCGCACGTCCCGTCACGCGCAGTGTGTAATTGCGCGTGGCGGGACGTTGCGTGTGAGGATGGGTGCTATGGATGACGGCGGCGATCTCTTCGGGACCGGTTCGGGGGTCTCTTCGGAGCCCGACTTCGAGACGGCGATCCGCGGGTATCGCAGAGACCAGGTCGACAAGTATTGGACCCGGTCCGAGAACGAGATCCAGGCCCTCAAACTGGAGAACGAGGAGGTCTGGGGTCAGGTCCAGGCCCTCGCCTCCCAGGTCCAGGACCTCCAGATGGAGCTCGCCGAGCTGCGCCGCCACGGCGGGCACCGCGGCGAGGTCTCGTTCCGGCACCTCGGGCCGCGCGTCGAGCAGATCCTCGGCCTCGCCGAGGACCAGGCCGCCGACATCCGCGCCACCGCCGTGCAGGAGATCTCCGGCCTGCGCGGGGAGGCCGAGCGGCTCCTCGCCGAGGCCCGCGGCCGCGCCGCCAAGGCCAACGAGGACTTCGAGCTCGCCCTGGCCGCCCGCCGCGCCGAGGAGGAGCGGAACGTCGGTGATCGACGCCGGGCGATCGACGCCGAGGCCCGCGCCGTCGACGAGCGGGCCACCCAGGCCCGCGGCGAGGCCGACCAGATCGTCTCCACCGCGCACGCGGAGGCCCAGCGGATCACCCAGGCCACCACCGCCCAGCTCGACCAGGCCCGCCAGCAGGCCGAGCAGCACGCGCACGCCGTCCGCACCCAGGCCGAGCAGCAGGCCGCGGCCCACCGCGCCGACGCCGAGCAGCACGCGGCGCAGGTGCGGGCGCACGCCGACCAGCAGGTCGTCGCGGCCCAGCAGCAGGCCGCCACGGTCGTCGCCCAGGCCCAGCAGCAGGCCGATGCGGTCAACGCCCAGGCCCAGAACTCCGCCGCGGTCGTGGCGGCCAAGGCGCAGGAGGCCGCGAGCACGGTCGCCGCCCAGGCCGAGCACCACGCCGCCACCGTCACCCAGCAGGCCCAGGAGGCGGCCAACGCCCTGGCCGCCCAGGCCCAGCAGTCCGCCGCCGCGCTCGCCGAGCAGGCCCGGCAGCAGGCGGCCCAGGCGCAGCAGCAGCTCGAGCAGGAGACCGGCCAGGCCCGCGCCGCGGCCGGCGAGCAGGCCGCCGCCCAGCGTGCGCTGGTCGAGCAGGAGCTGCGCGACCTGCGCACGGCCCACGAGGCCCAGCTCACCGAGCTGCGCGCCACCGCCGAGCGCGAGGTCACCGAGGCCCGCGCCGCGGTCACGACCGAGGCCGACGAGCTGCGCGCGACCGCCAGGGCCGAGGCCGACTCGCTCACCGCCGCGGCCCGCGTCGAGGTCGCCGCGGCCACCGAGGCCACCTCGAAGGCGTCCGACGCCGAGGAGCGGGTCACCCGGGCCAAGGCCGAGGAGGCCGCGCTGCGCGAGCAGCTCAAGGAGGCCGCCGCCACCGAGGCCCGGCTCGCCGGGCTCAAGCAGCAGGTCGCCGACCTGGAGGCCAAGGAGGCCGCCGCCCGCGAGCTGCTGGACAAGGCTGCCGCGGCCGAGGCCCGCATCGCCGAGATGGAGGCCGCCGAGGCCCGCACCGCGGAGCTGCGCGAGTCGGAGTCCGCGCTCAGCGCCCAGCTCACCGAGCTGCGCGAGCAGGAGACCGAGCTCACCAGCCAGGTGACCGCGGCCGAGATGCGCCTGACCGAGCTCCAGCAGCAGGCGGCCAACGCCGAGGCCCTGGCGGCGAAGGCGGCCGCCGCCGAGGAGCGCCTCCGCGAGGCGGAACAAAAGGTGAAAGAGCTCGACGAGCCCGCCGCGGCGACCGCGTCGAACGGCAAGGTGACCGTGGAGGCGAACAGCAGCCCGCGCTGAGGCGGGCCCAGGGGGGAGATGGCGTGAGCGGTTCAGAGGCTCTGCTCAGCGAGCGCCGCCGGAGCGAAGCGGAGGCGGTGTGAGCACTGAGCAGGTCGAACGGCGCAGACCCGGACGCCACGCCTCAGGGCAATCCACCAACAGGCGACGCCGCTGGCTGCTGCCGACGGCAATCGCGGGGGGACTGGCGATCATCGGCGGCGCGATCGTCGTGGTGCTCAACCTGACCGGCGACGACCGCAAGGTCGACGGCGACGCCGGCGGCGGCGAGCAGGCCACGGTCATCAGCACCGACGGCGCCACGGTCGACGGTCAGAAGCTGACGACCGCGCTGTACATCAAGGCGAACAACGTCAAGGTGACCAACACGACCGTCCGGCACTCCGGCGCGTTCGGGATCAGGGTCTTCGCCGGCTTCACGGGCACGGTCATCGAGAACACCGAGGTGTTCTGCGGCCGTGCGGAGATGACCGGGGTGGGCAACGGCAACTACACGGCCACCAAGGTCAAGGTCCACGGCTGCACGAAGGGCTTCGCGCACTACGCGGCCGCGCCGGCGATCGTCGCGGACTCGTCCGTCGACGACCAGCCCTACAAGGCGCGGTACAACTTCGAGGAGCCGGGCAAGGCGCACCCGACCGCGGGCGCGGGCCTGACCGGCCCGGTGAAGGCGTCGTCGTCCGGGAAGGCCTGGCCGGGCCCGGAGAACACGGGCGTGCCGGTGGGCACCGACCTCACCCCGTACACCGGCCCCTACGCCATCACCCAGCCCAACACCGTCATCGACGGCAAGATCCTCACCGACTGCCTGGACATCAGGGCCAAGAACGTGACGATCAAGCGCTCGAAGATCACCTGCAAGAACAAGGGCGGCATGATCATTCGGGTGTTCGACGACGTCGTGCCCGACGCGAGCCTCCTCGTCGAGGACACCGAGATCCAGGGCCAGGCCGAGGGCCTGGGGCTGGGCTTCGGCCACTACACGATGCGCCGGGTCAACATGCACACGCTGAACGAGGGCCCCCGCGTCTCCGACGGCGCCGTCATCGAGGACAGCTGGATCCACGACCTCATCTTCACCGACGAGAAGGACCACCAGGACGTCCTCCAGACGACCGGCGGCACCGGCATGGTGGTGCGCCACAACACCCTGGAGGCCTTCAACCCGGCCTCGAACGACCCGTTCAACGCGGGCTTCCAGCTGGGCTCGGAGACCGCGCCGATACTGAGCGACCTGCTGGTCGAGGACAACCTCTTCACCGGCGGCAACTACACGGTGAACCTCCGCCCGGACACGAAGGCCGAGAAGGTCGTCTTCCGCAACAACGTCTTCGTGCACAACTCCCGCTACGGCGCGGCGTCCAACGAGGATCTGCCGGGCGTCACCTGGGCCGCGTCGAACATCTACGCCGAATCAGGCAAGCCGGTAACCCACGGCTGACCCCCGAACCACGGCGATCTTGGAGTCGTGGTCCCGGATTTGTCGGAAACAGCGTGACAAGTCCGGGACCACAAGTCCAAGATCGCGGGGGTCAGAAGGTCAGGAGCGCCTTGTCGACCGTGTAGGCCTCGGCGTAGTGCGCGCGGGACTCCATGCCGCGAACCCGCGCCAGGCCCAGGAAGACCTCGTCGTCCCACCAGTCGCGGGCCTTCTGCGACGGGAAGTGCTCGTGCAGCAGCGCCACCTTGCGGCGGCCCTGCTCGACCGTCAGCGGCACGTAGACGTTGCGCCGGGACAGGTCGCCGTCCCACTTCGGGATCTCGTAGTGCAGCACCAGCGAGTCCCGGAACGCCGTCGACGCGAGCTGCCCCAGCAGCCGGTGGTCCTGGTGCGCGTCGTCCCGCGACGGGGCCAGCACCAGGTCCGGCTTGCCCAGCCGGGCCGCCGCCTCGACGATCTCCTTCGTCGCGTTCCAGTGCGCGGGAAGGCGGCCGTCGGGGAGATCGTTGAGATGGAACCGCAGCGACGACGCCTGTGACAGGAACGCCGTCGCGGCCGCGCGGGCCTCGTCCTGGCGGGCCGGCACGCCGGTCGCCAGGACGTAGTCCACCGTGACGCCTGTGGGCAGCGACAGCAGCAGGCCGCCGGCGGCGATCTCGATGTCGTCCGGGTGGGCACCCAGGGCGACGACGGACCGCACGCCGGCGAGGCTGAAACCGATCATGCGCGCTGCGCCGGCACGATCGGGCGGCGGGCGGAGTCCCACAGCATCCACGGGCAGTTGCCGTGGTTGTAGGCCTCCTCCATCTCCGCGCGGTCCTTGAACGTGTCGACCGCGCGCCAGAACCCGTCGTACTGCTGGGCCATCAGCTTCCGGTTGGGGATGAGCCGGTCGAAGGCGTGCGGCACCATGTCCTCGCCCTCGCGCAGCACGTCGAAGATCTCCGGCCGCATGATGAAGTAGCCGCCGTTCTCCCACGTCATCAGCTCGCGGAAGTCCCGCACCCGGGACACCGCGCCGTCGGCGCCCATCTCCACGACGTGGTGGGTCGACACCGGCGGTACCGCCAGCATGCTCACCGCCGCCTCGGAGTTGCGGAACCGCTCCACCATCTCGGGCAGCGGCGCGTCGGTGAGCGTGTCGGCGTAGTTGGCCAGGAACACCGGCTCGTCCTCGACGTACTTGCGCACGCGCATGAGCCGCTCGCCGATGGTGGCCTTGAGGCCGGTATCGATGAACGTGATGTTCCAGTCGGTGATGTCCGTCGAGAACAGCTGCACGTCGCGGTTGCCCCCGACGAGCGTGAAGTCGTTGGACAGGGTCTCGTCGTAGTGCAGGAAGTAGTCCTTGACGACGGCGGCGCCGTAGCCGAGGGCGAGGATGAAGTCGGTGTGTCCGAAGTGTGCGTAGTAGCGCATGACGTGCCACAGCAGCGGACGGTCGCCGATCATGGCCATGGGCTTGGGCGCGTTGTTGGTGCCCTCGCGCATCCGCATGCCGAGACCGCCGCAGAACAGCACAACCTTCATGGAGCGAACTACCCCTCTACATCGAGTGCGGGGATCGGGTACACCAGCTTGCCGCCCCAGTCGCGCACGTACGACAGCTGTGCGCTGATCTCCGTGCGCAGGTTCCACGGCAGGACCAGGACGTAATCGGGCCGGTCGGCGGCGATGCGCTCCGGCGCGTGGATCGGGATGTGGGTGCCGGGCAGGAACATGCCCTGCTTGTGCGGCGAGCGGTCGACCGTGTACTCCAGCAGGTCCTCGCGGATGCCGCAGTGGTTGAGCAGCGTGTTGCCCTTCCCCGGGGCGCCGTAACCCACGACCCGCTTGCCCTCGGCCCGGGCCGTCATCAAAAAGTCGAGCAGGTCCTTCTTGATCTGGAACACCGCGTCGGCGAAGCCCTTGTGCCCCTCGAACGTGTGCAGGCCGGCCGCGGCCTCGGCCTCCAGCAGGGCCTTGACGGCCACCGAAGGTTCGCCGGCGGTCTCCGTGTGCTTGGCGTGTACCCGCAGCGACCCACCGTGCGTGCCGAGCTCCTCGACATCGACGACGCTGAGGCCCCCCTTGGCCAGCGCCCGTGACGCGGTGAGCAGCGACAGGTACTGGTAGTGCTCGTGGTAGATCGTGTCGTACTGGCGGCGCTCGATCAGGCGGAGCAGGTGCGGAAACTCCAGCGTGACCAAGCCGTCCGGTTTGACCAGGTTCGCCAGTCCTTGCGAGAAGCCGATAATGTCCGGAATGTGGGCATAGACGTTGTTTGCCGCCACGAGATCAGCGCGGCCGTATTGGGCCGCGACCGAAGCGCCCGTTTCCGGTCCGAGAAAGCACACCTCGGTCCGGACGCCCTTTTCCCGGGCAACCGCTGCGACATTTCCGGCTGGCTCAACGCCGATGACCGGGATACCCGCGGCCACAAAATGCTGGAGAAGGTATCCGTCGTTACTGGCCACTTCGGCGACCAGGCTGTCGGCCGTTAGGTTGAGCTTCTCCGTCATCGCGACCGCGTAGCGGCGCGCGTGCTCCACCCACGACGTGGAGTAGGACGAGAAGTACAGGTAGTCGGAGAAGATCTCCTCGCCCGCCACGTACGCCGGGAGCTGCACCAACAGGCACTCCGAGCAGATCCGCACGTGCAGCGGGTAGAAGGTTTCCGGCGCGTCGACCTTCTCCGCGGGGACGTAGCTCTCGCAGAGCGGGGACATCCCAAGGTCGACAAAGGTCTCGGTCAGCTCGGCCCCACACAGCCGGCACGAGACTACGGGCATGCGTCCCCCCAAATTGTCGCTGGCGCTAGGCTCCATCACGGAAACCACAGATTCTCTGATCAGGTCACCGACGCGTCAGCCTAAGGCAAAATCCAAGGCAAGAAGCTAGCGGTCACCGGGTCCTTCCGGTAAACGCCAGAGTAAGAAGTCCGACACACCACCGAGGGCGTTTTGCCGTCCTCATAGACTCGCCTTCCACCCGCCGAGCGTTCGGGAGCTTTGCCATGCGCGTACTCGTCACTGGTCACGACGGATACATCGGCAGCGTGCTGGTGCCGATACTCCGTCAAGCCGGGCACGAGGTGGTCGGTCTGGACACCGGGTTGTTCGCGGACTGCGTCCTCGGTCCGGCCCCCGAGGAGGTCAAGACCCTCCGCGTCGACCTGCGGGACGTGGAGCCGGAGCACGTCACCGGCTTCGACGCGGTGCTGCACCTCGCGGCCCTCTGCAACGACCCGCTGGGCAACCTCAACCCGGACCTGACCTACGACATCAACCACCGCTCGACGCTCCGCCTGGCCCGCGCCGCCAAGGCCGCCGGCGTCCAGCGGTTCCTCTTCTCGTCGTCGTGCTCGCTGTACGGCAAGGGCGAGGACGACACCCCGCTCGACGAGACGGCCGGCTTCCAGCCCGTTACCCCCTACGGCGAGTCCAAGATCCTCTCGGAGCAGGGCCTGCTGGAGCTCGCCGACGACGACTTCTCGCCGACGTTCCTGCGCAACGCCACGGCGTACGGGTTCTCCCCGCGCCTGCGCGGCGACCTCGTGGTCAACGACCTCGCCGCCCACGCGCTGCTCACCGGCCAGGTCCGGCTGCTGTCGGACGGCAAGGCCTGGCGGCCGCTGGCGCACATCGAGGACATCTCCGCCGCCTTCCTGGCGCTGCTGGAGGTGCCGCGCGAGCGGGTCCACGCGAAGGCCTACAACGTGGGGCGGTCCACCGAGAACTACCTGATCCGGGAGGTGGCCAACCTGGTCGCCGAGGTCGTGCCCGGCAGCGAGGTCACGTTCGCCGAGGGCGCCGGCACCGACCTGCGCAACTACCGGGTCACCTGCGACCTGATCGCGACCGAGGTCCCCGAGTTCCAGCCGAAGTGGACCGTGAAGCTCGGCGTCGAGCAGCTCGTCGAGGCCTATCAGCGGCACGGGCTGACCATCGAGCAGTTCGGCAGCGAGAACCACATGCGGATCAAGCGCATCCGGTCGCTGATGGAGCAGGGCAAGCTGGACAACAACCTGCGGTGGGTGAACGCGTGACAACCGGGCGTATCTGCGACGCCTGCGGCGAGGACCGGCTGGTCGAGTTCGCCGACCTGGGCGAGATCCCGGTCCTGTGCGGCGTGCACTGGGAGGACCACGGCGACGCGGTGGCCTCGCCGGTCGGCAAGATGGTGCTGGCCAGCTGCCCGACCTGTGCCTACGTCCGCAATGTCGCGTTCGAGCAGGACAAGCTCGTCTACGACACGACGATGGACACCAACCTGCACTTCTCCCCCGCCTTCCAGAGGTTCTCCACTGACCTCGTGCACAGTCTGAGCGAGCGGTACGACCTGAGCGGCAAGCTTGTGCTGGACATCGGCTGCGGGCAGGGCGAGTTCCTCCGCGAGCTCACCCACATCGGCGGCGCCCGCGGCGTCGGCTACGACGCGATGTACGGCGGCGAGGTCGGCGAGCAGGGCGTCACGACGTTCCACAGTGGATTGGCGCCGCGCGGCAGCGGGCTCCCGGAGTACGACTTCTTCACGTCCCGGCACTGGTTCGAGCACCTCGACGATCCCCAGGAGTTCCTGGTCGACCTGCGCGAGCAGGCGAAGGGTCGCGAGGTGTTCGGCTACGTCGAGGTGCCGGACGCGGTCTACGACCTGGCCACCGCGGGCTGGGAGGTCATCTACCCGCACGTGTCGTACTTCGACGCCTACTCGCTGGCCAGCATCTTCGGCCGGGCGGGCTGGACGGTCGAGTCGACCGGCACGCTGTTCCAGGGCATGTTCCGCTACATCGAGGTTTCGGCGAACCGCCCGCGGGCAGGAGGCCACGTCGCCCACACCGGTGAGCTGCCGTCGCTGCGGGCCCGTGACAAGCAACTGGCCGCGATCGCCGGCTTCGCCGAGCGCCACCACGCCGAGCGCGAGCGCTGGCGGTCGACGATCGAGCGGCTCAACGCCGAAGGTGCCAAGCCGGTGCTCTGGGGCGCGGGCTCGCGCGGCGTGCAGTTCCTGACGCTCGCCGACCGCGAACTCGGCCTGCACGGCGTGGTCGACCTCAACCCGCGCAAGTGGGGGCGGTTCCTGCCGGTCACCGGCCACCGGGTCGACCCGCCGTCGACGCTGACGGCGCTGCAGCCCAAGGCCGTGGTCATCACGAACCCCGCGTACAAGGAAGAGATCGCCAAGTCGCTCGCCGACCTCGGCGTCACGGCAGAGATCCTGGTGGCCTGATCGATGGCTGAGAACACGCCCCGAGTGACCATCGGCATGACCACGTACAACGTCGAGCGGTACCTCGCGCTGGCGCTGGAGTCGATGCTCGCCCAGGACTACGGCGACTTCGAGATCGTCGTGTGCGACAACCTGTCGACCGACAGCACGTGGGAGATCCTGGAGACCTACGCCCGCAAGGACGACCGGCTGCGGATCTACCGCAACCCGGAGAACCTGGGCGAAGCCGGCAACTTCCGGCGGGTCGTGTCGCTGGCCCGGGGCGAGCTGTTCCGCCTGGCCGCGCACGACGACCTCGCCGCGCCGACCCTCATCAGCCGCTGCGTGGCCGCGCTCGACGCGCACCCGACGGCAATCCTGGCGTTCCCGCAGACCATGCTGATCGACAGCGACGGCGACGAGATCGGCCCGTGGGACGACAACATGAACACCGCGGACCTGCGCTCCCGCAACCGCGTCTCGTGGTACGCCAGGAAGTGGAACCTCTGCAACGAGGTCTTCGGCGTCGTCCGCACCGACGTGCTGCGCCGGACCCGGCTGCTCGGCCCGTTCCTCTCCAGTGACGTGCGGATGCTGCACGAGCTGGCGCTGCGGGGCGAGTTCGTCCAGGTGCCGGAGCGGCTGTTCTACCGGCGCATGCACGCGACGAACACCTTCGGCGCCAGCCGCGACACCGACGAGGTGCTGGAGTGGCTGGAGCCGGGCGCGAAGAAGTCCAAGAAGCGCAAGCCCTCCTCCGACCAGAGCCACCACACCCGCATGACCTGGGAGATCACCAAGGCGCTCATGAGCAACGAGCTCCCGGTGACCCAGCGGGCGGCCGGCACCGCCGCGTTCCTGACCTCGTGGGGCTCCCGCCGCGGGCGGGCCAAGCTGGGCCGGATCCGGCGCACCATCACCCGCACGCCCATCGCGCCACCCCCGTGGGAACAGCCGCGGGCGGACGAGTCCCCGCAGTCCTGACCTCTCCGAGCGGAGCCTGCATGAGCCAGACCGTCGACCAGTCCGTCGATCCACTCGACCGGACCGTCGAACTGGACCGCACCGTCGAGATCAAGGCACCCGAGCACCAGCCTGAGCGCGAAGAGGCGCCGCGGAAACGGCTCAAGTCAGCCATCTTCTGGTCGTACGCGCTGACCGCGGGACGACTGGGCACCACCACGATCGTCACGTTCGTGCTCGCGAGCATGCTCGGCCCGCACGCCTTCGGTGTCGTGGCCACGGCGCTGCTCTTCGTGATGATCACGCAGATGCTGCTCCAGCAGACCCTGCTCACGACCATCATCCAGCGCGAGGAGCTCGACGAGGACCACCTCGACGCCGGCTTCTGGGTCGTGATCGGCGGCAGCGTGGGGCTCACCGCCCTGGCCGCCGGCGCCGCGCCGCTGTGGGCGGCGTTCAACGACCAGCCGGAGATCACCTGGATCTGCATCGCGCTGACCCCGATGATCCTGCTGCAGGGTCTGACGGTGGTGCCGGAGGCGATCCTGCGCCGGAAGATGACGTTCCGGCCGCTGGCGATCCGGACCCTGATCGCGACCGCGATCGGTGGCGTCGTCGGCATCGCCCTGGCGTTCGGCGGCTTCCAGGCCTGGGCACTGGTCGCGCAGCAGCTCGTCACCGGGGTCATCGGCGCAATCGTGCTGTGGACGGTCACCGACTGGCGGCCGCGGTTCCGCTTCCCCCGGCAGGCCTGGCGGGATCTACGCGGCTTCTCCGCCCAGTCGGCGCTCGGCGGCATCGGCGTCTTCCTCGCCATCCGCATCGACCTGCTGGTGCTCGCAAAGTGGTTCGGCCCGGTCGCGGTCGGTCTGTACCGCATCGCCCAGCGCCTGCCCGACATGCTCACCGAGGTGACCAGCCGCTCCCTGCAGCAGGTGTCCCTGCCCGAGCTGGCCCGCCTCCAGCGCGAGCCGGACGTGCTCGCCGACCGGCTCGCCAAGATGCTGCACGTCTCGGCCGTCGTCGGCCTGCCCGCCCTGGGCATCCTCGCCGCCGACGCCAAGCCGCTCGTCGCGCTGCTCGGCCCGGAGTGGTCGCCGGCCGGCGTCGGCATGCAGCTGCTGTGCATCGTCGGCGCGGTCAACGTCTACGGCGTGCTGCTCGGCCCGGCCCTCCAGGCCGTCGGCCGGGTCGGGATCAACACCGCGCTCGCCTGGACCCAGCTCGCCGTCGGCATCGTCACCTTCTACGTCATCGGGCAGATGCTCAACGGTTCGGCCGACGACCGGAAGCAGGTGGCCGCGATCGCGCTCGGCATGGCCGGGCTGGAGTTCACGATCACCGTCGTCATGGCGTACATCACCTTCAACCGCGTGCTGAAGGTCAGCAGCTGGCGGGTCTTCCGGCCGACCCTGCCGGCACTGTTCGCGAGCCTGCTCGGCTTCGGTATCACCTGGAGCGTCGACCGCTTCGGCCTCGTCGGCGGGCCGTGGACGCTCAAGTTCGTGGTCTACGGGGTCCTCGCCACGGCGATCTCCGGCGGCGTGCTGCTGGCGCTCGACCGGCGTCTGTCGGGGATGGTCATGGGCAAGATCCGGCCCCTGCTGAAGAAAGCGTAGGAGAACGTTGCGGTTCCAGGAGTCCAACCGGCTGCGGCCACTCGCGCACGCGGTCATCCCCGGCGGCGCCCACACCTACGCCAAGGGCGACGACCAGTTCCCGGAGGAGGCACCGGGGTTCATCGTCCGCGGCTCCGGCTGCCACGTGTGGGACGTGGACGGCAACGAGTTCGTCGAGTACGGCATGGGGCTGCGCGCGGTCACGCTCGGCCACGCCTACGCGCCGGTCGTCGCCGCCGCGGCGGCGCAGCTGGAGCACGGCCTCAACTTCAGCCGCCCCGGCGCGATCGAGCTGACCGCGGCCGAGCGGCTGCGCAGCACGCTGGGCCAAGGCGACCGCATGGTGAAGTTCGCGAAGAACGGCTCCGACGTGACCAGCGCCGCGGTCAAGCTCGCCCGCGCGGCGACGGGTCGCGACCTGGTCGCGATCTGCGGCGACCACCCGTTCTTCTCGACGGACGACTGGTTCATCGGTACCACTGGAATGCCCGCCGGCATCCCGGACGCGATCCGGTCGCTGACCCTCAAGTACCGCTACAACGACCTGGCGAGCGTGGAAGCGCTCATCGACGAGCACCCCGGCCGGATCGCCTGCCTGGTGCAGGAGGTCGAAACGACCGAGCCGCCGGCGCCGGGATTCCTGGAGGGCCTGCGGGCGCTCTGCGACCGGCACGGCATCGTGCTCGTCTTCGACGAGATCATCACCGGCTTCCGCTGGCACGTCCGCGGCGCCTCGCACGTCCACGGCGTGCTGGCCGACCTCACGACGTACGGCAAGGCGCTCGGCAACGGCTTCGCGGTGGCCGCGCTGGTCGGCCGGCCGGAGCTGATGGAGCTCGGCGGCCTGCGCACCGACCGCGAGCGGGTGTTCCTGCTGTCGACCACCTACGGTGCCGACACGCACACGCTGGCCGCGACGATGGCAGTGCTCGACGTGTACGAACAGGAGCCGGTCATCGAGCACCTGCACCGGCAGGGCGCGCGCCTGGCCGCGGGGGTCCGCGCGGCGGCCGAGGCCCAGGGCGTCGCCGAGTTCGTCGACGTGGCCGGCCGCGACAGCAACCTCATCTACCTGACGAAGGACGCCGGCGGCGAGCGGTCGCAGCCGTTCCGGACGCTGTTCCTCCAGGAGCTCATCCGCCGCGGGGTCATCGCGCCCTCGTTCGTCATGAGCTACTCGCACACCGACGCCGACATCGACCGCACGATCGAGGCCGTCGACGGCGCGCTCGCCGTCTACGCCAAGGCGCTCAGCGACGGCGTGGAGGGGTACCTCGTCGGTCGGCCGGTGAAGCCGGTCTTCCGCCCGTACGTCTAGAAGGCCGTGGCCCGAGGAAACGTAAGGAACTGGTGCAGATGGCCCTGACCGAGCGGGAACAGGCCCAATCGACCACCGCGCCGCCCCGCCAGCCCTGGCGGACGGCGCTCGGCATCGCTGCCGTGACCGTCGTGGGGACGGCGGCCGGCATCCTTCGTCAGGGCGGCGCCGGAGCCCTGAACACGATCTGGGCCGAGGACGGCCAGATCTTCCTGACCCAGGCCGTCGACAAGGGCGTCGGCGCCTTCACCACCTCGTACGCCGGCTACTACCACCTCGTGGCGCGGATCGTCGCCGGGATCGCGGCGGTGCTCCCGGCGAGCTGGGCGGCGGCCACGCTCGCGCTCGGTGCCGCGCTGGTCACGACGCTGTTCGCGGTCGCCGTCTACCGGCTCAGCGCCGAGTACCTGCCGTCCCAACTCGCCCGGGTGCTCGTGGCGGCGCCGGTCGCGCTGCTGCCGATGTCGCAGGGCGACGTGCTGAACTCGCCGGCCAACCTGCACTGGACCGGGCTGTACCTGCTGTTCTGGCTCCTGGTGTCGCGCCCGCCGACGATGACCGGCAAGGTGCTCGCCTGCGCCGGCATCGTCCTGGTCGCCGGCAGCGACATCCTCACGGCGATCTACGTGCCGCTGGCCGCGTTCGTCATCTGGTTCCACCGGGACCGCTACGCCGTGGTGAAGGCCGTCGCCTTCGCGGTGCCGTTCGGGTTGCAGGTCCTCGGCCTGCTCACCGGGCAGAGCGAGCGCGAGGGGCTCGAGCCGGACCCGGTGCTGGGCGTCAAGGGCTACGTGTTCCGGGCCGTCCCCAACGCCTTCTTCGGCGAGCGGTGGGTCGGCACCCAGGTCACGACGCGCAGCCTCATCTTCACCGGCCTGGCCCTGCTGGTGCTCGCGGCCGTGCTGCTGCTGGCCTGGCGCGGGTTCACGACCGCGCGCTGGTGGTTCGCGCTGGCCGCCGCGGTCCACAGCGTCGGCCTGTACGTGCTGCCGGTGACGCTGAGCGGCATCGCCACCCCCCGCTACAACGTGGCGCCCGCGCTGCTGCTGCTCGTCGCCGTGGTGAGCCTGCTGCTGCCGCACGAGACCGGCGAGGGCACGCCGCTGGCCGTGTTCGCGCTGCTGTTCGCGGTCGTGCTCGTGGTGAACTTCCGGGTGGACAACGCCCGAGCCGACGGACCGGCGTGGGACGACGGGCTTGAATCGGCTCGGGTGGCCTGCGAGCAGCGGCCCGGCGGCACGGTGGAGATCGAGACGCCGCCGCTGGCCCCGCCCGGCTGGCACGTGATCCTGCCCTGTGACCATGTAGACAGAAATTGACGTGACATTTCCGTGTCCCGTTATGATCCTTTCGAACGGCGTCCAGCGGTTAAAGCCTTCATTTAGTCGTCCGTTCGGTCAGTCCGGACCGGCGGAACGATCGAGGCGACGCCAACCCGACGGAACAAGAGTGAACCGTGGGCCACAGGCGGCCTGAGCAGCGCGGAGAAAGATCGCGTCTGTCCGGTTCGAGGCGTAGGTAACAAAAATGTAAATTGTCGGTGTTGGACGATCTGAAAGGCGCTCGCCGCATTTCATGCTCCGTTAAAAGACGGGTTGTAAAAAATGCGACACGGCAAGTTTGCCGGTGCCCACTTGCCTCGCGAGTGCCACATCCGCGAGGGTTCCTAGGCGACTGCCCGTGGGGGGCGCGCGATGATTTCTTCTTCGGGAGCAGGGTCGGTCATGAAGGTTGGCGTCATCGGCTGCGGTTACTGGGGAGCCAAGCACGTTCGCGTGCTGTCGTCGTTGCCAGACGTGTCACTGGTGGTCGCGATCGACGCCCAGCCCGAGCGGATCGAGCCGCTGCGCCGGATGTATCCGAGCGCCCTCTGCGTCACCAGCCTCGACGAGGTCATCGACCTCATCGACGCGGCGATCATCGCCACGCCGCCGCGGTCGCACGCACCCCTGGCGAAGCGGCTGCTGCAGGCCGGCAAGCACGTCATGGTCGAGAAGCCGATGACCGCCTCGGCGGCGGAGGCGCGGGAGCTGGTCGCGCTGGCCGACGGCAACGGCCTGACGCTGGCCACCGGCCACACCTTCGAGCACAACGCCGTCGTGAAGCACCTGCGTGACATGGTCACCGGCGGCGAGCTCGGCAAGATCTACTACATCGACACCGCGCGGCTGAACCTCGGCCTGTACCAGCCGGACGTCAACGTCGTCTGGGACCTCGCGCCGCACGACATCTCGATCATCAACATGGTCCTCGGCAGCACGCCCACCGCGGTCAGCGCCTGGGGCACCAGCCACGCCGGCACGCCCTTCGAGGACGTCGCCTACCTGCGCCTGGAGTACGGCAACATCGGTGCGACCGCGAACATCCACGTCAGCTGGCTCGACCCCTCGAAGGTGCGGCGCGTGACGGTCGTGGGCAGCCAGCGGATGGCCGTCTACGACGACATGCTCGACGAGGGCCGGCTGCGCATCTACGACAAGGGCGTCCAGGGTGCGCCGCTCGACGGGACCGTGCCGATGTCGTACCGCTACGGCGGCATCGTCTCGCCGCACATCCCGATGACCGAGCCGCTCGCCGAGGTCGACCGCGACTTCGTGGAGTCGGCCGTCACCGGCCGCCGGCCGGCCGTCGACGGGCAGCGCGGGCTGGCTGTGGTGGAGGTCCTGGAGGCGGCCGCCGAGTCGATGGCGACCGGCCGAACCGTGCAGCTCACTCCGGCGACCGAAACCGTCCTCGCGTAATCTGCTGATCCAGCTGGAAAGGACCCCTCTTCGTGCGCATCCCGTTCAACGACCTCGCCACCCCCCACGCGTCGATCGTCGAGGAGGTCGTCGCCGAGGTCCGGGCCGTGGCCGCCAACTCGCGGTTCATCGGCGGTCCGGCGGTGGAGGCCTTCGAGCAGGAGTACGCGGCCTTCTGCAACACCGCGCACGCGGTCGGCGTGGCCAACGGCACCGACGCGATCGAGCTGACCCTGCGGGCGCTCGGCGTCGGTGGCGGCGACGAGGTCCTCGTCCCGGCCAACACGTTCATCGCGACCGCCTCGGCGGTGGCGGCGGCCGGCGCGACGCCGATCTTCGTCGACGTCGACCCCGAGAGCCTGCTCGTCACGCCGGAGACGCTGGAGGCCGGGCTCACCGAGCGCACCCGCGCGATCCTGCCGGTGCACCTCTTCGGGCACATGGTGCCGCCGGCGGGCGTGCTCGCGTTCGCCCAGCGGCACAACCTGGTCATCGTCGAGGACGCGGCGCAGGCGCACGGCGCCGACGCCCCGAATGACGGCTCGGGTGAGAAGGTCCGGGCCGGCTCGTACGGCGTCGCCGGGACGTTTAGCTTCTATCCCGGGAAGAACCTCGGTGCGTGGGGAGACGGCGGCGCCGTCGTCACCGACGACGCGGACCTCGCCTCGCGGATCCGGTCGCTGGCCAACCACGGCCGCACCGAGGGTACGGACCACTACGAACACCGGTACATCGGGCGGAACAGCCGGCTCGACGCCCTGCAGGCGATGGTCCTGCGGCGCAAGCTGACCGACCTCCCGGAGGCCAACGTGCAGCGCCGGCGCGTCGCGTCGGTCTACACGGAGGCCCTGGCCGCGCACGGCATTCCGCTGGTCTCGCCGTTGCCCGGCGTGGACAGCGCCTGGCACCTGCTGGTCGTCCGCGTCCCGGGCCGGGAGGCCGTTCGCGGCCTGCTCAACGAGGCCGGCATCGGCACGGGCGTGCACTACCCGGTGCCGTGCCACCGCCAGCTCGCCTACCTGACTGACCGTACGCCTGACCTGCCGGTGGCCGAACGGGCCGCCACCGAGATCCTGTCCCTGCCGTTCTTCCCACATATGCGGGACGACGAAGTCGCCTACGTCGCGGAGAACCTCGCGAAGGCGATCGCCACCGTCTAGCCGCCGGCTCCAATGTGCTCGCTCGTTCGTTGTCGCACCAACGCACAGTGAGGAGGTTCGCTGTTGACAGCGCCCCAGGCTGTTCCCGACTCAGTCGTCGACACTGCCGACGCAACCGTTGAGATCTCGTCTCTTCCCAAGCAACCCGCCGTCGAGCTCGCCGACGACGCGACCATCGAGATCCCGATGCCGCAGCGCGTCCTGCGCGTCGTGGGCAGCGGGTGGGGCCTGATCCAGGGCCACCGCGACAGCCGCTCGCTCATCCCCCGGCGGTCGCTGCGGCAGCTGGTCGAGGGTCTCGCCGCGCTGTGCATCCTCGCCGCGCTGTCGCCGGTGCTGATCGTGGTCGCGCTGGCGGTCAAGTGGACCAGCCCCGGACCGGTCCTGTTCCGGCAGGAACGGCTGGGCCTGCACCGCAGCACCTTCAAGATCATCAAGTTCCGCACCATGTCGAACAAGAACAGCGACGCCCAGCACCGCGAGTTCGTCAAGAAGATGCTCACCACCAACGACGACGTCAACGGTGGCGAGCAGGGCGTCTACAAGCTCGTGAACGACCCGCGGATCACCCCGATCGGCGGCTTCCTGCGGCGCACGAGCATCGACGAGCTGCCCCAACTGTGGAACGTGGTGCGCGGCGAGATGTCGCTCGTCGGCCCCCGCCCGGTGCTGGCCTGGGAGGCCGACCTGTTCCCGCCGGAGGCCGAGCGCCGCTTCGCGGCCCGCCCCGGCATGACCGGGCTCTGGCAGGTGTCCGGCCGCAGCACCCTGGACTTCAAGGCCGCGCTGGACCTCGACGTGTTGTACGTCGAGAACAAGTCGCTGTGGTACGACATCAAGATCCTCTGCCGAACGGTCGGCGTGGTCTTCAACCGATCGGTGGCCCGGTGAGCAAGAAGGATCCTCGTCTCCACGTCGTCATCGCGGTGGCGAACCTGCCGGTCGAGCGCGACCGGCGGGTCATCCGCGAGGTGAAGGCGCTGGAGGCGGCCGGTTACCGGGTGACGGTCATCTGCCCGCGGGGCAAGCAGAAGCTCACCCAGGTGCCCGGGACGCTCGACGCGCGCATCCGCTCCTACAAGATGTACGAGTCCACCGGCGGTGCCGTCTCGTTCGCGGTCGAGTTCGCCTGGTCGTTCATGTGCATCGGCTGGCATCTGGCGGCGGCGGTACTGCGGGATCGCGCGGTCGCGGCCCAGGTCTGCAACCCGCCGGACGTTTTCTGGCCGCTGGCCCTCGCCATGCGCGCGATCGGCCGGCCGTGGGTGTTCGACCACCACGACCTGTCGCCCGAGGTCTACCAGGCGCGCGGGGGCCGCCCCGGCTCCGCCCTGGACCGGATCCTGCTGAAGCTGGAGAAGTGGTCGCAGCGCAGCGCCTCGGCCGTCGTCTCCACCAACGAGTCCTACCGTGAGCTCGCCATCAGCCGCGGCGGCTGCAACCCCGCCCGGGTCGTGGTCGTGCGCAACGGCCCCTCCGCGAGCGAGGTCAAGCCGGTCGAGAGCGCGCCGGCCGACGTCGACGACCACACCATCGTGTACCTCGGGGTCCTCGGCGCGCAGGACGGCGTCGACAACGCGATCCTGGCCGCCGAGAAGCTCGTCGAGCTGCGCGGCCGGCTCGGCTGGCGCCTGGTTGTCGCGGGCGACGGGGAATGTTTGGAGAGTTTGCGGGCACTGACCACCGAACGGAAGCTCGACGACGTGGTCGAGTTCACCGGGTGGCTCGGAGTCGAGGAGATCGATCGGTTGTTGCGCACTGCTTCGGTCGGATTGCAGCCAGATCCGCGCAGTGCCCACGCCGAGGTGTCGACAATGGCCAAGACCGTCGAATATCTGGCGCGCGGTCTCCCGGTCGTCGGCGTTGACATGCGGGAGACCCGCCGCAGCGCCGGAGACGCGGGGGTCTACGTTGAACACGGCACCCCCGAAGAGTTCGCCGCCGTCCTGCACCGCCTCCTCGACGACCCCGTAGCTCGCGCGTCGATGCGAAATGTCGCGCTGGCCCGGTTCCGTAACACTCTCGCCTGGGAACATCAGGCGGCTGCCTACATCCGGCTCTGGGACGACTTGCTGTCGACCCGTCGGGCCAGGTACAAAACGACTTCAATCGTTCGGCAAGCTGGGCCCGGCGGACCCGTCGAGGTCAGTCAGGCAGAGCACCGACAGTGACGAGCGCCAGCGCTTGTGTGAGGGGATGACGTGGACCTCTGGGATCTCGCCAAGCTCATGGGTCGCCGGTGGTACCTGATGGCACCGATGATCCTGCTGACCCTGGCCGCCACCACATGGGCGCTCGTCACGATCAAGCCCGACTACACGTCGACCGGCACGATCATGCTCATCCCGCCGGCCGACCGCACGCCCCTGACGCAGGCTGAGCTCGCCTCGACCAACACCTGGGTCGAGGTCGGCGAGGACATCATGGCCACGGCGGTGGCGATCTCGCTCAACACCGACGCCACCAAGAAGGAGATCGCGACAGAGGGCTTCTCCCCCGCGTTCGAGGTGGTCGCCGAGGACCGCTCCAGCATCCTCACGGTGACCGCGACCGCCGCCACCGCGGAGACCGCCAAGGCCGCCGTGCAGCGGCTGCAGAAGCAGATCACCCAAGAGGTCGAGAACATGCAGGCGCGCTACAAGCCGAAGCCCGGCCGCGCCATCACCACGCAGGTGCTCGACCCGGGTGACACGATCGAGGTCGTCTCGTCGAAGGTGAAGCGCGCCGCCGTCGTCATCGTCGGTGTCGGTCTGCTGCTCACCGCCGCGGTGACCATCGTGGGCGACAACATCCTGCGCCGCCGGGCCCGGGCCCGCCAGATCGCCGCCGCGCTGGCCGCGCAGGGCGACCTGGAGCCCGACACGGACACCGACGTCATCGCCGACACCGACCGGACGGGCAAGAACCGGATACCGGGACCGGTCAACGGCAACGAGCCACGCCGCGCGATCAACGTCTCAGACGAGCCGACGACCGTGGTCACGACCAACGGCACCAAGGCCAAGAAGACACCGTCCAAGGCCGTCACGGACACCAACGGCTCGGGCCTCACGGTCTCGTACAAGTCGGCCGAGCCCGACGACGACCGCCGCGGGGTCGAGCCCGACGACGCGACGATCATCCTGCCGCTCGGCAACACCCCGTGGGCCGGCCGTGAGGGCCGGGACGCGGACGCCGAGGCGCGCAAGCGTTGACGTCGAGCACGATGGCCGGGCAGACCCGCACCGCTCAGGCGCCGCCGACGCCGGTGGCGCCTGACGACCTGCGCATCTTCAAGCGCAAGCCGAAGCGGAAGCGGCCGGCCGCGTATCGTCCGTCCCCGGACCTGCTGCCCGTCCTCGTCGACGACCGCACCTACGCGTCGCGCCGGCGGCACAGCCACGTCGACGCCGCGTCGCTGCTGATCCTGGTCATCGTGCTCATCCAACTGCTCCCGTCCCGGCTGGTGGTGCCCGACCTGACCTCGGTCGGGCGGCCCGGCCTGCTCGTCGGGCTGCTGCTGGCGGTCTGGTGGCTGCTGTCCAAGCTGCACCCGCGGCTGGCCATGATCGGCCCGCAGCCGATGCGCTGGGCCTTCGTCGTCTACCTGCTCTCCCTGCTGCTGTCGTATGCCGCCGGCCAGTTCCGCGGCATGCCCACGCTGGAGGCCAACTCGGCCGACCGCGCCCTGCTCGGCGCGCTCGCGTTCATGGGCATCATCTTCATGACCGCCGACGGCGTGCCCACCCGGGAGCGGCTCGACGACGTGCAGCGCGTGCTGGTGTACTGCACTGCGATCAACTCGGTGCTCGGCATCCTGCAGTTCATCACCAAGAAGGACCTGACCCAGAACATCGTCATCCCCGGCCTGACGCTCCAGGGCGAGCTGGTCGGCCTGGCCGACCGCGGCGGCGGCGGCCTGATCCGGGTCGCCGGCACCACCGGGCACTACATCGAGTTCAGTGTGGTGATGGCGTTCGCGGTCCCGCTGGGCATCCACTACGCCCGCTACGCCGCCACCCAGTTCGAGCGCCGGCTGTTCCTGCTCTGCACGATCATCATCGCCGGGTCGATCCCGCTGGCGCTGTCGCGCACCGGCATCCTGGCCGTGGTCGTCGCCATCGTCTGCATGTGGCCGGCCTGGAACTGGCGCTTCCGGTTCAACGTCGTGGTCGTGACGATGGGCCTGCTGGCGGTGCTGTCCGTGGTCCGGCCCGGGCTGCTCGGCACATTGCGCTCGCTGTTCAGCAACGCGGAGGACGATCCGTCCATCAAGGGCCGCACAGAGGACTACGACGTCGTCTTCCAGTACGCGTCCGAGCGGCCGTGGCTGGGCCGGGGCACCGGCACGTTCATCCCCGAGCTGTACCGCTACCTCGACAACCAGTGGCTGATGACGCTGATGAACAACGGCTACATCGGCATCGCCGCGATGGTCGTCCTGCACTTCGCCGGCGTCTTCCTGGCGATCATCGCGTTCCGCCGGGCCGAGACCGAGGTGGACCGGCACCTGTGCGCGGCGATCGCGTCCGTGCCGCTGGTCGCGGCGCTGACCGGCCTCACGTTCGACTCGTTCTCGTTCAGCACGTTCGTCGTGGTGCTCGGCCTGCAGCTCGGCGCCGCCGGCGCGATGTGGCGGTTCACCCACCCGGCGCGCACCACCCGCGGCGCTGCGGTGGGCGCGCTCAATCGTCGCTGACCCTCTTCCCCTGGAGCCTCCCAGTGATCGCTGATCCTTCCAATTTGGATCGCAGCCTGCGGCCCTCGATCTCGGTTGTCATCGCCGCCCACAACGAGGCCGCCGTCATCGGCCGCTGCCTCGACGGGCTGCTCGCCCCCGACCTCGACATCACGGTCGTGGCCAACGGCTGCACCGACGACACCGCCGCCGTGGCCGCGTCGCGCCCGGGGGTGCGGGTGGTCGACCGTCCCGAGCCGGGCAAGTCGGCCGCCCTCAACGCCGGTGACGCGGTCGCCGTCGGTTTTCCCCGGGTGTACCTCGACGCCGACATCCCGCTGACCGCCGACGACGTCCGCGCCCTGGCGGCGTTCCTGACGTCGACGCCGGGCCTGCTGGCCGCGACCGCGAGCCGGAAGCTCGACACGCGCGGGCGGCCGCTGCTCGTGAAGGCGCACAGCGCCGTCAACGGGCGGCTCCCGGTGTACAAGGACGCCCTCTACGGCCGCGGTGTGGCGATGCTTTCGGAGGAGGGGCGCGCCCGCTTCGGCGCCTTCCCTGAGGTCGTCGCCGACGACCTGTTCCTCGACGGCCTCTTCGGGCCGGGCGAGAAGGCCGAGACGCCGGCGGTGGTGGCGGTGGTCGAGACCCCGCGCCGCACGTCCGATCTGGTTCGACGTTTGGCCCGGGTGCGCGCGGGTAATGCCGCCCTGCGCGCCGCGGGTGCCGCCCGCCCGGCGGCGCGCTCCTCGTGGCTGCGCGACGTGGTCCTTCCCCGGCCCTGGCTGCTGCCGGCGGCCGTCGGCTACGTCGCTCTGACCTTCGCCGCTTCGCGTGCCGCCCGCCGGAGCCAGGTCGGCTGGGGCCACGACTCGTCCACCCGTACAAGCGTCGGAGTCTCGCAGTGAACACCAGCAAGCAGGACCCGCTCGTCAGCGTCGTCCTCGTCTCGTACAACACCCGCGAACACACGCTCAAGAACCTCGCCGCCCTGCAGGCGGGCACGGTGGTCCCGATCGAGGTGATCGTGGTCGACAACGCGTCGACCGACAACTCGGCGGCGGCGATCCAGCACGCGTACCCGGAGGTCCGCGTCATCCAGCACCCGACGAACGTCGGCTTCGGCAACGCCGTCAACCTGGGCGCCTCGCACGCCCGCGGCCGCTGGATCCTGCTCATCAACCCGGACACCGAGCCGATCGGCGACGTGATCCGCACCCTGGTCGAGTTCGCAGCGACGCACCCCGACCACCGCATCTACACCGGCCGCACCCTGCGCGCCGACCGCACCGACGACGGCCACTCGGTCCACGCGCTGCCCAGCCTGTGGGGCTACGTCTGCTTCGCGACGGCCCTCTCGTCGGTCCTCCGCAAGTCGCCGCGCTTCAACCCGGACGAGCTGCCGGGCCTGGACCGCGCGATCGGCGGCGAGGTCCCGGCGGTCTCGGGCTGCCTCCTGCTGGTCGACCGCCCCTTCTGGGAGCAGCTGGGCGGCTTCACGCCCGACTACTTCATGTACAGCGAGGACATCGACCTCAGCGCCCGCGCCCGCGCTCTCGGCGCCCGCCCGTTCCTGGTCCCGGACGCCCAGCTCCTGCACGTGGGCGGCGCCGCCTCCAGCACGGTCAACAAGCGCATCATGGTCCTGCGCGGCAAGACCACGTACGTCCGCCTCCGCTGGCCCGCCGGCCGCGCCCGCACCGCCCGCCTGCTGCTGTCCGCGGGTGTACTCCTGCGCGCCGTGGCCGGCAAGAGCTGGCGCGACGTCTGGCGCCAGCGCGCCACGTGGCTGGCCGGCTGGCCGGCCCCGGCACACTCCCCGCAGCCCGCGCAGGCCCGGGCAACGGTGCCGGCCCAGTCCCTGCCGACCCAGTCCCTGCCGTCCCCGATCTCGGCCGCACCAGCCGCCCCGACGGCCCCGGCGGCCCCGGCCGCGTCGTCGTCGGAGGCACCCCGCCCCTGAGGCGGCTCAATCGGACGCACACCACCTGAGGCAGCTCAAGGGGACTGCCGTCACCTTCCGACGGCACTCCCCTTGCTCGCCCGCCGTTCGACTGCCAACCCCGCGGCACGCCCCCGAGCGCGGCGCTGCCGCCAAGACGATCGCCGGCGCAGCTCAGCCGTAGCGGGGAGCGCTGCGGGACCGCTGGATATTGGGCGTGCGCCGATCGCGGGCCCGCCAGCACCCGGCATGCCAGTGCCGCCGATCGCCGAGGTCCCCGCGCCCGTCGGCCGGCCAGGCGACCAGGTGCGGCACGCCGGGCGGGATCTCCTGGTCACACCCCGGGCACCGGTACGCCTTGACGGCCGCCCCGGCCGGAATGTTCCGAACCTGCCAATCCCCGTCACTCCAGCCCTGCACCGCCCCAACCCCACGCTTGAGCCGCTCGACGTCGAGCGGCTCAGACTCGTCGTCGCGGCGCGAGTGGTTGCGACGGGGGCTCATACCTTCACCCTACCGGCGCCCGACCACCAGCTCCGGAGCCCAGCAGCAGCCGAGTGACAAGGGGACCCTCGCCGAAAATACCGCCCCGGCCCCGCCACGAAGCCGCCCCGCCGCGAACCCCGCCCCGCGCGCGCGAATCCGGCCCACCCGGCGCCAGCCCTCTCCCACCCGGCGCGAGCCCCAGCCCCGCCCGAACCCAGCCCCGCCCGAACCCAGCCCCGCCCGAACCCA
>NZ_JBEXCY010000004.1:158408-179453 GCF_040605515.1 Dactylosporangium sp. NPDC005572
AGCCCAGCCGTCCGTTACCGGCGCGAGCCCGGCCCGCCGCGGACCCAGCCCGGCGCTCGCCCTCTCCTGCCCGGCGTGGGCCGCAGCCCCGCCCGAACCCAGCCCAGCCCAGCCGTCCGTTACCGGCGCGAGCCCGGCCCGCCGCGGACCCAGCCCGGCGCGCGGATCCGGCCCGCCCGGCGCCAGCCCTCCTGCCTGGCGCGGACCGTGTCCGGGGCGGTCAGCGCTTGGAGTAGTCGCGGAAGCCGCGCCTCACCTTGCGGCCCAGGTAGCCCGCCGTGACCAGGTGCTCGAGCAGCGGGGCAGGGGCGAAGCCGGGCTCGCGGAGCTCCAGGTACAGCTCGCGCTGGATCGCCAGCGACACGTCCAGGCCCACCACGTCGAGGAGCTCGAACGGGCCCATCGGGTAGCCGCAGCCGAGCTTCATCGCGTGGTCGATGTCGTCGGCCGTGGAGTAGGAGGCCTCGACCATCTTCACGGCGTCGTTCAAATACGGGAACAGGAGCGCGTTCACCACGAAGCCGGAGCGGTCGGCGCAGACCACCGCGTGCTTCTGCAGGGCCCGGCAGACCGCCTGGGCCGTCGCGACCGTCTCGTCCGACGTGCGGATCGTGCGGACCACCTCGACCAGGCCCATGACCGGGGCCGGGTTGAAGAAGTGCAGGCCGACCACGTCGGCCGGGCGCTCGGTGGCCACGGCGCAGGCGATGACCGGGAGGCTCGACGTGGTCGTGGCCAGGACGACGCCCGGCTTGCAGATCTCGTCGAGCGACGCGAACAGGGCCTTCTTGACCGACAGCTCCTCGACCACGGCCTCGACCACCAGGTCGACGTCGGACAGGTGCTCCAGCGTCGCCGACCAGGTCACCCGGCCGATGGCCGCGTCGCGCTGCTCCTCGGTCAGCTTGCCGCGGACGACGCCCTTGTTCAGCGACGTCTTCAGCGTCTCGCAGACGGCGGCGGACTTCTCGGCGCCGCGGGTCACCGAGACCACCTCGAAGCCGGCGCGGGCGAAGACCTCGATGATGCCGGTCGCCATCGTGCCGGAGCCGACCACGCCGACCTTGGCCACCGTGCGCGCGGCCGTGGCGGCCTCGGCGTCGGTGCGGGGCGTGAACTCGTCGGGCACCACGACCGGCGAGCCGGGCTTCTCGTACGTATAGAAGCCGCGCCCCGACTTCCGGCCCAGCAGCCCGGCCGTGACCATCTGCTTGATGAGCGGCACGGGGGCGTGGCGGCGGTCGCGGCCACCGCGGCGGTACATCGTGTCGAGGATCTCGTAGGCCGTGTCCAGGCCGATGAGGTCCATCAGTGCGAGCGGGCCCATCGGCAGGCCGCAGCCCAGCTTCATGGCGGCGTCGATGTCCTCGCGGGACGCATACTTCCCCTCGACCATCGACACGGCCTGGTTGAGATAACCGAAGAGCAGCGCGTTGGCGATGAAGCCGGCCCGGTCGCTGATCGTCACGTCGACCTTGCCCAGCCGGGCGCACAGCGCCTCGATGTCGGTGACCACGTCCTCGGCCGTGACGACGGTGCGGACGACCTCGACGAGCTTCATGATCGGCGCCGGGTTGAAGAAGTGCATGCCGATGACCTGGTTGGGCCGGCCGGTGGCGACGGAGATCTCGGTGACCGAGAGGCTCGAGGTGTTGGTGGCGAGGACCGCCTCGGGCTTGCAGACCCGGTCGAGCTCGCCGAAGATCCGCTGCTTGAGGTCGAGGCGCTCGGGCACGGCCTCGATGACGAGGTCGGCGTCGTGCAGCGCGTCGAGGCCGACCGCGAAGGTCACCCGGCCGAGCAGCACCTCGCGGTCGTCGGCCGAGAGCTTGCCGCGCTTGACCGCCCGGTCGATCGACCCGCGGAGGGTCTCCTCGCCCCGCTGCAGCGCACCGTCGCTCACCTCGACCGCGGTCACACTGATCCCGTTGCGCGCGAAGACCTCGACGATGCCCGCGCCCATGGTGCCCAGCCCGACCACGCCCACGGATGCAAACTCGCGCCCCATCGCACGATCCTCCCTAACGACCGGTCAAGTTACTGGCGAGTCTCCCATGCCACCCCGAACCGATGCGCGGCCGCGTCCTGTGCAATACCGCTCACCGAGCGCGTGAACTCCATGATCCAGTTGGTGCGCCAGGACGCGCCCGCGTCGTGCGAGAAGGCCTGCTCCCAGCGGGCCTTGTCGGGCCCGTCGTGGGTCCATGTGAAGCGGACCCGCACCGGCCGGCCGCCGAGCACGTCGTCGCACTCGAACACGCCGCGCCCGCCGGACCAGCGGCCGACGACGGGCGGGTCGAGGTGGCCGGGATTTCGGGTCGAGGCCCACCAGATCCGCCACACGTCCTCGGCCGGATCGTATTGCCGCAGTGTGAAGCCCTCGAAGTCGTCGGCCCAGACCCGGTCGACGTTGCCCAGACCGCCGAAGATCGGCTCGGCGGCCGACCGCGTCGCGAACTCGATCCACTCGTCGCACGCGGGGTCGACGACGTCGCGGAGCTTGCGGTTGTGAATGTCCCAGGTGCCGAACAGAAAGTCGAAGTCCCTCATGCCCGGCATGCTGCCACCGGGGTACGACAAAAAATCAGGTCCAGCGAATCGTCGCCCGCTCCCGCCAGAGCGACAGCACCGCCGGGTCGCCGGCGGCCACCAGCTCGTCGGCCGGTCGCCGGTTCCACAGCGCCAGGTAGAGCTCGCCCGCCGGGCCGCGCAGCGTGCAGTCCGCGGCCGCGGGCGCACCACGCGTGATCGACGCGCCGGACGGGCCCATCCGCACGGTCCAGGAGCGCGGCCCCTCGCAGGCCGCACCGTCGGTCACGTCCACCGCCAGCGTGCACTGCGCGTCGGAGCGCAGCCGTCCGCCGCGCGACCCGTAGAAGCCCATGAGCAGCTCGTCGATGCCGTCGATGCCGACGTCGGCCTCGACCCCGCCGATCGAGCCGACCGCGCCCTGGAGGTCGGCCCGGTGGATGGTGGTCTCGTGGGCCTGCCGCCGGGCCCAGAAGGCGAGGGGCGAGTCGGCCGGCAGGAAGTGCCAGCAGGCCAGCTCGGCCGGGGCGGCGCGCAGCGTGTCGACCAGCGCGGTGTGCCCGGCCTGGTACCACTCGACGAGGTCGGCGTCGCCGGGCATCGCCCCGACCGCGGCCGCCTCCTCGTCGTCGGTCAGCATGGCCGCGCGGCACTCGCGGACGTAGGTGGCGGCCCAGCGGTGCACGTACCCCAGGTGCTGCACCAGCTCGCGAACGGTCCACTCCGGACAGGTCGGCACGGGCGCGTCGAGCCCCGCCTTCTCCGCGGCATCGACGAAGTCCAGCCCGGCCCGCTCCAGGGCATCGATGTGCCGACCGATCTCCATCCTGAAACTGTGCCAGACCGCATCAGGCGGCGAACAGACCCGCCACCCAGATGCCCGTGATGACCAGCGCAGTCGCCAGCTCGATGAGCATGGACACCCCGGCCGCCTTGAGCGCGTGCTTCGTCGAGACCCACGCCCGCCGGCTGTCGCGCAGCCGCACCTGCTCGACCAGGTAGATGCCGAGCACGAAGCCGATGACCAGCCCGACGACCGGGATGAGGAAGAAGCCGACGATGCCGCAGACACCGCCGAGCAGCAGCGTCAGGTTGGACACCCCGGCCCGCTTGAGGTTGCGGCCGGGCACCAGGTACTTCGCCACGAAGCCGAGCGCCAGCACGATCGTGGCCGCCACCGCGACGGTCCAGCCCACCGCGCCGTGCCCGCCGAACAGCGCCCACACCATGACCCCGGCCCAGCACAGGAGCAGGCCGGGGAGCATGGGGATGAGCACGCCGACGACGCCGACGATCACGGCCAGGGCGGAGATGAACGAGACGAGCCCGCTGCTGTCGGTGACATCCACGCCCACGACCCTAGGGCTCGACGACCTCCTTGAGGAGGCCGGCGAAGTCGGCGGCGCGCTCGACGTGCGGTGAGTGGCCGCAGTTCTCGAAGACGACCTCCCGGAACGATCCGTACCGTGAGAGGACGGCCCGGGTCTGGCCGATCATCGGCTGCGGCGGGCAGGCCTCCTCGCCCGGCCAGCCGGGGACCAGGCCCAGCTTGCCCAGCTGCGCCAGGTCGAAGAAGGAGCCGTCGGAGACGATCGCGTCCTGGTCGCCGCGGATCCAGGTGATCGGCGGCTTCACCGGCAGGTCGGCGATCCCGGACAGGTTCAGCCAGCGCGGCGACAGCGTGTTGAGCACGCCGCGGGTGCCGGGGCCGACGCCCGGCCAGTTGTCGCTGGTCGAGCCGTCGCCCGGGTAGTTGTCCTCGCCGGTGGCGGTCGACAGCATCGTGTCGAGCAGCAGTTCCTCGTCGTCGCCGAACGACTCCGGCGAGGCGACGTAGAAGGCCCGCATCACGTTGCGCGGGCTGGCCTGCTCCTCGGTGCCGCGGTCCTTGGCGGCCAGCAGGCGGACGAAGTCGGGGTTCGCCGAGCCGCCGCCGGTGCCGGCGAAGTCGGGCGTGGTCGGGGTACCGTCGACATCCCTCGTGCCACCGAAGCCGTAGGGCGACACCGGAGCCTCCAGGACCAGGGCCGCGATCGCGTCGGGGTGGTCGAGCAGGAGCTGCATGGCCACACCCCCGCCGAGGGAGTGCCCGACCACCACCGGCTTGGTGCCGAACGAGGCCAGCAGCGGAGCGATGTCGTCGGCGAAGTCGCGCACACCGCGCGTGGCATCCACCGGCAGCGCCGGCGAATCGCCGTAGCCCCGCAGATCGGGCGCGACGATTCGCCAGTGCGCTGGAAGGTGCCGCAGAAGGGGCTCCCAGAAGCCCGATGAAGAGCAGTTTCCGTGGATGAGCAACACGGGTGGACCGTCGATGGGCCCGCGGGTCGTGACGTGCATCACCGCATGGTCGCACCGGGTGGGCCTGGGTCACATGTGGTCCACCCACACTGTCCTAGGGCGCCATGGCCTCGTCGCGCCCATACCTCGTGAGGGCCCAGATGACCGCGACATCGGCCGCGATGATCAGCATCGACCACAGCGGGTAGTACGGCAGGAACAGGAAGTTCGCGATCGCGCTCAGCGCGGCGAGCACAATGCCCAGGACTCGCCCCCACATCTGTCCCGCGAGCACCGCCCCACCGCCGACCGCGACCAGGATGCCGAGGGCCAGGTGGATCCAGCCCCAGGTACTGATGTTGAAGCCGAAGATGTAGTTGTCGCTCATCACATAGAAGGTGTCCTCGAAGATCGCGGTCAGCCCGACCACGATCTGGAAGATGCCGATGACGAGCATCATGCTGCCGCCGAACACCGCAAACCCGGTGACCCAGGGCGAGTGTCGGCGCATCGGACCGGAAGTCGTCCCCATGCCCGCCACGGTCGGCCGGGCGTGGGTGAAGGTCCGTCACCCGTCCGTCAGGACATTGCGAGGTACTTGACGATTCAAGTACAGTGCCGCCATTCATTTGAAGCTTCAAGCATGAGGAGTCGCCGTGAACGTGTTCCTATGGGTACTGCAGATCCTGCTGGGCGTGGCCTTCCTGGGCGCCGGCGCCATGAAGGCGACGCAGCCCAAGGAGAAGCTCGCGGGGAACATGACCTGGGTCAACCGGCGCTCGGCCGGCACCGTCAAGTTCATCGGCGTCATGGAGATCCTCGGCGGCCTGGGCCTGGTCCTGCCCTGGGCCACCGACATCGCGCCGATCCTGACCCCGCTCGCGGCCGTCGGCCTCGCGCTGATCATGGTGCTCGCCATCGCCGACCACGTGCGCGCCAAGGAGTACCCGGTGATCCCGGTCAATCTGGTCCTCGGCGCCCTCGCCGTGGTGATCGCGATCGGCCGCTTCTGACGCGTTTCGGACCCCTCGTTGGCCCAGCGGGGCAAGATCCAGGCACCATGGACGGCATGAACGACGAGCCACGATGGTTGGACGACACCGAGCAGCACGCTTGGCTGTCGCTCCTGGCCATCGTGCTCGTCGGCTTTCCCGAGTTGGAGCGCACGTTCCGCCCGCACGGGCTGGTGCACGTCGAGTACGGGCTGCTGGCCGCGCTGAGCAACGCCGAGGACGGCCTGCGCCTGTCCGACCTGGCCGGTCAGATGAACATGTCGGCGAGCCGGCTCAGCCACCGGATGCGCAAGCTGGTCGACCTGGGGTACGTCGAGATCAGCGGCGACGCGTGTGACGGCCGGGTCAGCATCGCCCGGGTCACGGAGGCCGGCCGGCGCTTCGCCGAGCAGGTCGCTCCGGCGCACGTCGCCGACGTCCGCCGGCTGATCTTCGACCACCTCGACCGCGACCAGACCGCTGCGCTCGCCGACGCACTCGGCGCGGTCGCGGGCAAGCTCGGTGACACCTGTCCGGGGGCACCGAAGGGACTGGGCGCTCGGTCCGTATGAATGACCTTGCGACAGGAATAGAGTGACCGCATGCGTGCCGTCGTGATCACCGGGGTGTCCCGCGGCCTGGGCGCCGCACTGTTCGATGTGAGTAGCGGACGGGGCGACCGGATCCTCGCGGTCGGCCGTCATTTCACACCGGAGCAGCAACAGCTCCGCGACGAACGGCCCGAGGACGTCACGCTGTTCTCCACCGACATCGCCGACGCGCACTGGCTGCCCGACAACGACACGCTCCGCGCCTTCCTGCGCGGCAGCGACGACGTCGTGCTGATCCACAACGCGGCCGTCATCGAGCCGATCGGCGCCGTCGGCAAGCTGACCACCGAGGCGATCACCAACGCGATCGCGGTCAACCTCACCGCGCCGATCGTGCTCACCAACTCGTTCCTGCGCGCGGCGCCGTTCGACGCCCGGGTCCGGGTGCTGTTCGTGTCCTCGGGCGCGGCCCGGCGGATCATCGACGGCTGGGCGCTGTACTGCACGACGAAGGCCGGCGGCGAGACCTTCTTCGACGTCGTCGCCTCGCAGGTGAGGGACGACGAGCGGATCAGCGTCGTCAACATCGACCCCGGCCAGATGGACACCGGAATGCAGGAGGACATCCGCAAAGCCGCGTCCACGGTCGCCTTCTTCCCCGAGAAGCAGCGCTGGGTCGACGCGCCCGCCGATGGCAGGCTCGCCGACCCGGTCGCCGTGGCCGAGCGGATCCTGAAGGAGCACGCCTCCTAGGCGTCGAGCGTCGAGCGCAGCCGCTCGGCGAAGGGCCGCGCGTTGCCGAAGCCGCCGTGCCCGCCCGGAAACAGCACCGCCGTGGTGTCGAGGCGGGTCGCCAGCTCCAGCGCGACCCGGTTCGGCGGCTCGCCGGTGCTCGCCGCGCCGGCCGCCGGCATGATCCGCGTGGCGGCGGCGCGCAGCGCGTCGAGGTCGAGCCGGTACGCGCTGACCGGCGGTACCTCATAGGTCACGAAGAACGGAATGTTCTGCTGCATCCGGGCGGCGAACTCGGGCGCCGGCGGCGGGCCCGGCACCGGCTCCTCCCCCATGCCAATACCGGCGCCGAACACGCCCATCGCGGCGCCCCAGCCAGACTCCCGGTTCGTCCGGGCGACCGTGGCCATCAGCGTGCGGAAGCGGTCGGCGTCGGGCAGCAGCTCGAAGACCGGCGGCTCGTGGGCGACGACCGTGCGCAGCAGCTCCGGGTGGCGCGCGGCCAGCTCCAGCGCGATCGTGGCGCCGGAGCTGTTGCCGAACACGTCGGCCGGCTCGTCCTCGGTCACCCCGACCGCGGCCAGCAGGCGGTAGGCGTCGTCGGCGTGCTCCTCGATGCGCTGGAGCGCGGGCGGGCCGTCGAGCGGGCTGCGGGAGTTGCCGCGCCGGTCGTACGTGACGACGGTCCGCTCGCCGGCGAGCTCCCCGGCCAGCGCGGCGAAGCCCTCCGCGTCGTAGATGCCGCCGCAGATCAGCAGGAGCACGGGGCCGCTGCCGCGGACCTCGTAGTGGAGCGTCGCGCCCGGCACGGCAAGGGTCTCGGTCTTCATCGGGTCCTCCTGACTCGTTGTCATGCCTACCGGTCGGAGCGTCGGTTCGGTCCTCGACATCTACTCGTGAGTAATTTCCGGGTTTACACTCGCGCCATGACCGCCACGCGAACGCCCGGCGTCCCCGCCGTCGACGAGGGCTCGCTGATCTCGACCAGCCCGGCCACCGGCGAGGAGGTCGGCCGCTTCCCGGTCGCCTCGGCCGATCATCTCACCGCCGCCGTCGCCCGGGCCCGTGATGCGGCCGCGTGGTGGGCCGGCCTGGACTTCGCGGGGCGCAAGCAACGGCTCCTGGCGTACCGCAGCCTGCTGGCCAACCGGCTGGACGAGCTCGCCGCCCTGATGCACCGCGAGGGCGGCAAGCCGACGGCCGACGCCCTGGTCGAGGCCATCGCCGCGGTCGACCACATCGCATGGGCCGCGCAGCATGCCCGGAAGGTGCTGGGCCGCCGGCGGGTCAGCAGCTCACTGCTGCTCAAGGAGCACACGTCGTACCTCGAGTACCTGCCGTTCGGCGTGGTCGGCGTCATCGGACCGTGGAACTATCCGGTGCTCACGCCGATGGGCTCGATCGCCTACGCGCTCGCGGCCGGCAACGCGGTGGTCTTCAAGCCCAGCGAGTACACCCCGGCCGTCGGCCAGTGGCTCGTCGACCGCTTCAACGAGGTCGTCCCCGAGCAGCCGGTGCTGCAGATCGTCCACGGCATGGGCGACGTCGGCGCGCTGCTGTGCCGCTCGGGCGTCGACAAGATCGCGTTCACCGGCTCCACCGCCACGGGCAGGAAGGTCATGGCGGCGGCCGCCGAGTCGCTCACCCCGGTCCTGCTGGAGTGCGGCGGCAAGGACTCCATGATCGTGGCCGCCGACGCCGACCTCGACGCCGCCGCGGCCGCCTGCGTGTGGGGCGGCCTGACGAACGCGGGCCAGACCTGCGTGGGCATCGAGCGCGTGTACGTCGCCGCCCCGATCTACGACGAGTTCGTGAGCCGCATCGTCGAGCGCGCCGGGAAGCTGACGGTCGGCGCCGAGCCCGGCTCGGACATCGGCCCGATCACCATGCCGTCGCAGGTCGACATCATCCGCCGGCACATCGAGGACGCCCTGGTCCGGGGCGGCCGGGCCGTGCTGGGCGGCGCCGAGGCCGTGCAGCCGCCGTTCGTCAGCCCGACCATCCTGGTCGACGTGCCGGAGGACGCGGCCGCGATCCAGGAGGAGACGTTCGGCCCGACGCTGACGGTGACGAAGGTCCGCGACGCTGAGGAGGCGGTCCGGCTGACCAACGGCACCGGCTACGGCCTGGGCGGCGCGATCTTCGCCAAGGCGGGCGCGCTGGACCTGGCCCGCCGGGTCCGCTCGGGCATGACCTCGATCAACTCGGCGCTGACCTTCGCCGGCATGCCGTCGCTGCCGTTCGGCGGCGTGGGCGGCTCGGGCTTCGGGCGCATCCACGGCGAGGACGGCCTGCGCGAGTTCACCCGCCCGAAGGCGGTCGTGAAGCGTCGCGGCCCGACCGTCCTGGCCGCGATGACCTTCGACCGTACCGAGAAGACCATGACCCAGATCGTGAAGGTCGTCCGCCTGGTGCACGGACGCAGCCGCTAGAAGAGGGTCAGCTCGTCCCGTTCGATCCCGCGGAGGGCGTTGTAGTCGAGGACCACGCAGCGGATGCCGCGGTCCTCGGCCAGCACCCGGGCCTGGGGCTTGATCTCCTGGGCGGCGAAGATGCCGCTCACCGGGGCCAGCAGCGGGTCGCGGCCGAGCAGCTCCAGGTAGCGGGTCAGCTGCTCCACGCCGTCGATCTCGCCGCGCCGCTTGATCTCGACCGCGACCGTCGCGCCGGCGCCGTCCTTGCACAGCAGGTCGACCGGGCCGATCGCGGTCATGTACTCGCGGCGGATCAGCGTGAAGCCCGTGCCGAGCGTCTGCGGGGCGGCGGCCAGCAGCTCCTGGAGGTGGGCCTCGACGCCGTCCTTGACCAGGCCGGGGTCGATGCCGAGCTCGTGTGACGTGTCGTGCAGGATCTCCTCGATCGTGATCCGCAGCTCCTCGCCGCCCTTGTTGACCACGCGCCAGAGGCCCTGGGCCTCCTCCAGGCGGCACGGCGGGCTCATCCAGTTGAGCGGCTTGTATGCCCGGTCATCGGCGTGGATCGAGATCGAGCCGTCGGCCTTGATCAGCAGGAGGCGGGTCGCGAGCGGGAGGTGGGCCGTGAGCCGGCCGACGTAGTCGACCGAACACTTGGCGATGACGAGACGCACGGCGGACAGCCTATCCCGGCCCGATTGGCGGGCCGATGTCATGCTAGGGGCGTGTTGGAAGCATTGACGGGTCTCGGCCTGGCCACATCGGCCGGGTTGAACGCGTATATCCCGCTGCTCGCCATCGGGGTGCTCGCGCGGTACACCGACCTCATCAACCTGCCGTCGAACTGGCAGTGGATGGAGAACGGCTGGACCATCGCGATCATCGCGGTGCTGCTGGCCATCGAGTTCGTCGCCGACAAGGTGCCGATCGTCGACCACGTCAACGACGTGATCCAGACGTTCGTGCGGCCGACGGCCGGCGGCCTCGCGTTCGGCGCCGCGTCGAGCGCGTCGACGGTGACGGTGTCCGATCCCGGGTCGTTCTTCGCCAGCAACCAGTGGGTGCCGATCGTGATCGGTGGCGCGGTGTCGCTCGGCGTGCACGGCATGAAGGCGGCGTCGCGGCCGGTCATCAACGCGACGACGGCGGGCTTCGGCGCGCCCGTGGCCAGCACGATCGAGGACGGGATCAGCGCGGTGCTGTCGCTGGTCGCGATCGTCCTTCCGGTACTGGTGCTGTTCTTCCTGCTCCTGATGTTCCTCACGTTCGGCTGGCTGATGCGCCGCCGCAAGCGCCGCAAGCAGGAGAAGGACGCCGCCAAGTGGGCCCAGTCCCAGGGCTGGCGACCGACGGGCTAGGCCCTGTCCTGCCGATCATGTCGAGCCGAGACGGAGTCCAGATTTCGTCTGGCGTCGCCCCGCGGAAGTCCGGCTACCGGTGTTGTAACCGGGCTTTCGCGGGGTGGCGTCAGGCGGAATCTGGGCCCGTCGCAGGCCGGCATGATCGGCAGGACAGGGCCTAAGCTGCTGGGCGTGCTCGAAGACCTGCTGACCTCGTATCAGGCCGCCGATCCGGCCGAGGCCGCCGACCTCGACCGGGTGCGGTCGCTGCTGGCCGCCACCGACGACCCGTGGACCCGCGCGATCCCGCTGCACGTCACCGCGTCGGCGCTGATCGTCCACCCGCCGACGGCCCGGATCCTGCTGCGGTGGCACGCGCGGCAGCAGGCCTGGCTGCAGGTCGGCGGGCACGGCGACCCGGGCGAGACCGACCCGGTGGCCGTGGCCCTGCGCGAGGGCGCCGAGGAGACCGGCCTGCCCGACCTGGCGCCGTGGCCGGACACCGCGGTCGTGCACGTGGTGGTCGTCCCGGTGAACGCCAAGGGCGACGAGCCAGCCCACGAGCACGCCGACGTGCGGTTCGTCCTCGCCACCGCGACCCCGGACGCCGCCCGCCCGGAGAGCCCGGACGCCCCGCTGCGCTGGCTCACGGTGGCGGAGGCCCTGGAGGCGGCGACCGAGCCCAACCTGCGCGAGACGATCACCCGGGTCGCCCGCCGCCTGCAGACCCCCTGAGGGGCGTCGACCGCCCGCGAAAGCATCGGGCCGAGGCCGTCTCTCCGTTACGTGGTAGCCCGGTGCGGAGGGCCGGGGCCGGGCCGGGCTGGCGGGCGGGCCCGGCCCCGGAGTCTCGCGCAGCGCTTCACTGCAGGGCTTCACTCCAGGTGGAACGTCGCGTCGGCGCGGTCGGTCGCCGTGCTCACCGGCTGGGTCACCAGCAGGTAGTTGTAGTGGCGCAGGTAGCGGCCGGCGGTCGCGGACGTCTCGAACGACGCGCCCGTGCTGTCGGCCAGGCCCGCGCGCTGGTAGAAGCTCGCGTCCGAGCGGAACTGCGCCGTGCCGTCGTTGCGGTCCACCCAGGCCTCGTTGTTGCGCTGGCGCAGGTAGTAGCCGGGAAAGTTGGTCGACTCCAGCGCGACCGTGCCGCTGCCCGTCAGGCCCGTGACGATGCGGAACTGCGAGTCCGCGAGCGGCGCGACGTTGGCGTCGATGCGGGCGCGGTACTCCCAGTGGCGGACGAAGCGGTCCGGGAAGTTGTTCGAGCGCAGGCGGACCGGGGTCGCGCCGTCCGGGACCGGGATGCCGAAGTCGGGCGTGCCGTCCGACTTCCAGTAGAGCTTCTGGACCCGGGTGCGGCGGTTCGGGTCGTTGAGCGGGTCGCCGCTGATGTCGCGGTAGGAGCGGTCGTGGTACACGAGGATGTCGCTGCGGCCGTCCTCGGAGACCGTGAAGCAGTTGTGGCCGGGGCCGTACTGGCCCGTGGCCGCATTGGTGGCGAAGACCGGCGTCGACGTCTTGCTCCACGACGACGCGCTCAGGAGATTGGCCGACGACGATGCGGTCAGCAGGCCCATGCAGTAGTTGCTGTCGGTGGCGCTCGCCGAGAAGGCCAGGAACACGCGGCCGTTGCGCTGGATGACCGCCGGGCCCTCGTTGACGCGGTGGCCGATCGTCTCCCAGGAGTACGTCGGGACGCTGATCCGGGCCACTGTGCCGGTGATGGTGTACGGGTTGGACATCGCCGCCAGGTACAGGTTGGTGCCGGTGCCGACCGCCGGGTCGTTCTGGGCCCAGCAGAGGTACCGCGTGCCGCCCACCACGAACGTCGTCGCGTCCAGGGAGAACGTGTCCAGCGGCAGCGCGATGCGGCCCCGCTCGGTCCAGGTGCCGGTGAGCGGGTTGGCGCTGGTGTTCTCCAGCACGTACGGGCGGATCTTCCACACGTCCGACGTGGAGCCGGCGGCGAAGTAGACGTACCAGCGGCCGTTGACGAAATGGAGCTCCGGGGCCCAGATGTGGGCGCCCATGTCGCCGCTGCCGTGCTTGCGCCAGATGACCGTCTCCGCCGCGGAGGCCAGGCCCTGGATGGTGGTGGCGCGGCGCAGGACGATGCGGTCGTACTCGGGGGCGGTGGCGGTGAAGTAGTAGTAGCCGTCGGTGTGCTTCGTGATGTGCGGGTCGGCGCGCTGGGCGATGAGCGGGTTCGCGTACCGCGCCGGGGTGTCACCGGGCGCGGCGGCGGCCCGGCCGGGCGTGACGAGCAGGCCGGCACCCACCGCGGAGGCGGACGCGGCGAGGAAGCTACGGCGATCCATGGCGACCCTTCCAGCAAGGCGATGGTGTGAACGTTCACAGAATGCGCAGCGGGAATGGAGCGGAGCGTGACGGCGATCGATTGGCGGAGACCGGCGTGGGTCACGAGTGTTATCGCTAACATGCGGCCTGTCAAGGCTGCCTGAAAGTTTCACCGGCGGTTGACTCGCATCGACATGCTCCGATAGCTTCCGTCGCACGAGACCTGGGAAAGCCCTTTCCTCAGACAGGAGCGTGCAGGCATGAAACGCATCGCCCTGCTCATCGCCGCGGCCGTCACCGCGCTGGTGGGCGCCGTCTGGCTGCCGGCCGCGCAAGCGGCGACGGTCGACCCGTCCGCCTGGTACGTGCTGGTGAACCGGCACAGCGGCAAGGCGATGGACCTGTGGCAGTGGTCCACCGCCGACGGCGCGCCGATCAACCAGTACACCCGCAACGACCTGGCCGTGCAGCAGTGGCAGTTCGTGCCGACCGACAACGGCTACTACCAGATCCGGTCGCGGCACAGCGGCAAGGTGCTCGAGATCGCCAACGCGACCGACGGCGCGAACCTCTACCAGCAGACCGCGGCGAGCGGCAACAACCGCCAGCAGTTCACGCTGAGGGATTCGGCCGGCGGCTACGTGCGGCTGCTCAACCGGCACAGCGGCAAGGCGCTCGACGTGTGGGAATGGTCGACCGCCGACGGCGGGCGCATCTCGCAGTACACCGACGCCGACGGCTACAACCAGCAGTGGCAGCTCGCCCCGGTCACCGGCGGCGGCACCGGCTGCGGCAGCGGGTCGTTCAACGCCGAGGCCGTGCTGAGCGGCGGCACCTGGACCGCCCGCAACGGCGGCACGACCGTGTACACCGGCACCGACCTGCGGGCCGCCGCGCAGGCCGCGGTCAACAGCCTGTCCGCGGGCCGCACGTCGAAGCAGCGGGTGGTCGTGCGCGGCTCCGGCTCGATGAGCGCCGGCTCGCGCATCTCGCTGCCCAGTTACACGACGATCGATGTCTGCGGCACGATCAACGTGACCGGGTCCGGCAGCGGCGACCAGGCCCCGATCTACTCGCGCGGCACGACCGACGTCGAGGTGCAGCACCTCAACCTCACCGGCGCCCCGCTGTACGGCATCTTCATGCGCAACGTGACCAACGTGGTGCTCGGCCAGATCGACATGCGGCTCTCGGCCGGCCTGGGCGTGCGGATCGACAACCGCGGCGACACCAGCCAGTGGACCCGCAACGTGCGCATCGACACCGTCTACGTCTCCGGGGCGAGCTCGCACGCGGTGGAGACCTACGGCGTCGACGGCATCACGATCGGCACGGTGACCGCGCGCAACGTCGGCGAGTCGGGCCTGCTGCTCAACCAGACGATCAACGCGACGGTCGGCACGGTCGACGCCGAGAACGCCGGCGCGGGCACCGGGTACGCGGCGTTCCGGATGGCCAACCGCAACGGCCGGATCGGCAGCTCGTACGGCACGAACATCCGCGTCGGCACGGTGAAGGCGCGCGGCGGCGGCCGGGGCATCTTCTGCGTCTCGGAGAGCGGCGGCGCGGTGGTCGACCGGGTGGACATCGCCAACACCGGCAACAACGCGATCCTGATCGAGAACTGCTACAACGTCAGCATCGCCACGAACGGCGGCACGATCAGCGGCGGCGGCGAGGTGCGGCTGGCCGAGCGGACCGAGTTCCCCGGCAACGCCGACATCACGCTGCGCAACTTCACGCTGGCGAACAACCGCATCGTGGAGAACCCGTGCGCCGACCGGTTCACGATCTCCGGCGTGACGCTGAGCAACTCCACCGTCAGCCGCTGCTGAACGCCCGGACCGCCGCCCGGCGACCGGGGGTCACCGGCCGGCGACGGCCGGTGACGCCTCCGTGGCCGGGAGGTCGAGCTGCGGGCGGGACTGCCACAGCGCCCAGTCGGCGCTGATGGCGCTCGCCGCCCGCAGCAGGTGCGGCAGGTGCTGCTCCAGCAGCGTCTTGGTGGTGGTCTCGGCGGAGTTCACGGTCACGTTCATCGCCGCCCGTACCTCGCCGCGACCGTCGCGGATCGGCACCGCCACCGACCGGATGCCGGGCGCGAGCTCGTTGTCGGCGAGGGCCCAGCCGCGGGCGTTCACCTCGCGCAGCATCGCGTCGACCGCCGGCCGGGAGTGCTGCACCCACGGCTGCACCCCGGAGCGGCTGGGCAGCGCGAGCACCTCGTCGAGCCGCTCCGGCGGGAGTGCGGCGAGCAGCACCTTCCCCTGCGAGGTCACGGCGGCCGGGAACCGGGTGCCGATCTCGACCCGCAGCGCGATGATCTTCGGTACCGCCACGCGGGCCAGGTAGACGACGTCGGACCCGTCGAGCTGGGTGATCGACGACGACTCCCGGGTCGCGGCCACCAGCGTCTCCATGTGCGGCCGGGCGATGTCCCACAGCGACAGCGCGCCGACGTACGCCATGCCCAGCTCGAGCACCCGCGGCGTGAGCTCGTGCCCGCCGGGGGTCGTGCGCACGTAGCCGAGCTCCTCCAGGGTCAGCAGGATGCGCCGCGCGGTCGGGCGGGCCAGCCCGGTGGCGGCCGCGACCTCGGACAGGCTCATGCGGGGCCGGTCGGCGTGGAACGCCCGGATGACGTCCAGTCCCCGCGCGAGGGCCTCGATGAAGTCGGGTCCTTCTCCACGCTGCGCCATCACTACCCCTTCGTCGGTCCGCACAGCGAACACTAGTCCGCCGTCGCCGCGCAATTGTTTCGATCCCGAGTCTTGACATCGGGTGGTGCCGGGAACATTGTGATGACAGCCGTCCGTCAGACGGACGATCGTCCGCCAGAAGGTGTACCGAAGGTCGGTGCACCGGCGGAGCGGCCCGGGGCCGGCCGGCCACCGTCCCCTGTGCTGCGCCTCATTCCCTTGTCCCGCTTGTGTTTTCACCCCACCTCGCGCCGCACGACGGGTCCGGGACCATTGCCGGACTCGCGTCCGCTGCGCGCACACCCCTTTGCCGTTTTCGGGAGGAGACAGCAGATGCGCAGGCGTTCACTCGTCGCGGCGGCCGTCGCGACGGCCCTGGTCGTCACCGGGTGCAACCGCGGATCCGGTGACGGCGGGTCGAGCAGCAACAGCGCGCCGATCGTGGTCGGCTCGACACTGTCGCTGACCGGCGCGTTCGCCGCGACCGGCCAGATCCACAAGATCGCCGGAGAGGAGTTCGTCGAGCGGCTCAACGCGGCCGGCGGCCTGCTCGGGCGCAAGGTCGAGTGGAAGGTGCTCGACGACCAGTCCGACCAGGCCAAGGTCAGCCAGCTCTACGAGCGGCTGATCAGCCAGGACAAGGTCGACCTCATCCTCGGCCCCTACGCCACCCCGAACATCCTCTCGGCGATGGCCGTCGCCCAGCGGCACGGCTACATCCTGCCGCAGCACTCGGCCGTGCTCGCGCCGCAGCTGACCTACGAGTGCCAGTTCCCGGCCTGGTCGATCGGGCCGACGCCGAACAGCTTCATCCCCAACCAGCTGTTCGACGCCCTGGCCAGCCTGCCCACGCCGCCGAAGACGGTCGCGGTGCTCACCAGCCAGAGCGGCTCGGCGGCGTTCGTCTCCGACGGCTTCGGCAGCGACAAGACGGGCGCGCTGAGCATCGCCAAGCAGCGCGGCATCACCGTCGTCGCCGACGTGCACTACCCGCCGACCACGACCGACTGGGCGCCGATCGCCACCCAGGTCCGCGACGCGAACCCCGACCTGGTCATCAACAACGGCCTCGGCGTCGACGCGGTCAACATCCTGCAGGCGATGAAGCAGCTCAACTACCGGCCGAAGCAGATGTTCGGCCTGTTCCCGGCGCCCGGCCCGCTGCTCGCGCTCGGCGACCTGTCCGAGGGCATGCTGTCGGTCTCGATGTTCGAGCCGAACAAGCCGATCCTCGACAAGCTCGGCGCGCAGGCCACCGAGATCACCACGAAGTTCAGCGAGAAGGCGAAGGCGGCGAACCTGCCGTACACCGTCTTCGAGACCCAGGCCACGGCCTCCTGGAACGCGTGGGAGATCCTCACCGGCGCGGTGAAGGCGACCGGCGGCACCGACCAGAAGAAGCTCTGCGACTCCCTGCACGACAAGGGCGTCGACACCACGTTCAGCGGCCACCTGACCTTCGACCCGAAGTCGTTCAACTTCTGGCCGACCACCCAGACGCTGAAGCAGATCCAGAAGGGCGACTGGGTTGTCGTATGGCCGGCCGACAAGGCCGCCGCCCCGCTGGCCGGCCCGCGCGCCTGACCCCCTGTTCCCCGGGCCGGCGGGCGCTCGCCCGCCGGCCCTTCCTGGAAGTTGCGAGGCCCCGATGAACGTTGTCCAGGCCACCCTCAGCGGCGCGCTGATCGGTGGCCTCTACGCCCTGATGGCCATCGGCCTGTCGGTGACCTGGGGGGTGCTGCGCGTCATCAACCTGGCCCACTTCGGGCTGATCATGGTCGGCGCTTACCTCACCCTGCAGCTCGCCACCTCCTGGGGGATCGATCCGCTGCTGACCCTGCTCGTCACGGTGCCGCTCATGTTTGTCGCCGGCGCCGCCCTGCAGTGGCTCTTCGACCGGCTCGCCCTCAGCGAGTTCAACTCGCTGCTGGTCAGCTTCGGCCTGCTCATCATCACCATCCAGGTCACCCACAACGTGTGGACCGCCGACTTCCGGCGGATGGGCGCCGACGTCAACCCGTACGCCACCGCCTCGCTCTCGGTCGGCCGGCTGGTCTTCCCGGTCACCACGCTCATCGCGTTCGGCCTGGCGGTCGTCGTCGTGGCCGGCGGGCACCTGGTGCTGCGCCGCACGTTCGCCGGCCGCGCGATGCGGGCGATCGCCCAGGACAGCGCCGTCGCCGGCGCGTTCGGCGTCGACCACCGGCGGCTCAGCCTGCTGCTCGGCGGCGTGGTCGGGGCGACCGCGGCGCTGGCCGGCACCGTGTTCTCGCTGTCGAACGCGCTGACCCCGGACACCGCCTACGAGTGGTTCGGCATCGTCTTCGCCGTCGTCATCCTCGGCGGCATCGGCGAGGTCGTCGGCACCTTCGCGGCCGGCATCCTCGTCGGCGTGCTCTCCGGCGTCGTGTCGGTCGTGTGGTCGCCGGCCACGGCGCCGTTCGTGCTGTTCTCCGCCATCATCCTCGCGCTGCTGCTGCGCCCGCGCGGCCTGTTCACGATCGGAGCGGCCCGATGAAGAAGGGCGGACTCGGCCTGCTCGGCGCGTTCCTGGTGCTGGCCGCCCTCGGCCAGTTCGCGCCCGAGCTCGGCCTGCCCTCGTTCCACCTGATCCTGCTCGGCTCGGTGTGCTTCTGGATCGCCCAGGCGACCAGCTGGAACCTGCTGTCGGGGTACAGCGGCTACTTCAGCTTCGGCCAGGCCGCGTACGTCGGGGTCGGCGCCTACACCACGGCCGTGCTCACCGGCCGGCACGGCGTCGGCTTCTTCTGGACCGTGCCGCTCGCCGCCGTCCTGTGCGGGCTGCTCGCGCTGGGCATCGGGGCCGTCGCGTTCCGGCTCGGGTCGCTGCGCGGCGAGATCTTCGCGCTGCTCACGCTGGCCGTGCCGTTCATCCTCGCCGCCTTCGCCCGGATCAACCGCGCGGTCGACGGCGGGCAGGGGACCACGCTGCCGCTGCCCGAATACCCGGGGTTCCTCGGGACCTTCCAGCAGTTCCAGTACCTCCTGGCGCTCGCCGTCGCCGCGGTGGCGGTCGGCGTGGCGTTCCTGGTGCAGCACACCCGCGCCGGGTCCGCGCTCACCGCCATCCACGACAACGAGGACGTCGCCGAGGTCCTCGGCGTGCCGACCTTCCGGTACAAGATGCTCGCCATCGTCGCCAGTGGCGTCCTCGGCGGCGTGGCCGGGAGCGTCTACGCGCTGCAGATCGGCTTCGTCACCGTCGAGAGCGTGTTCGGCCTGACGATCCCGCTGTTCGTCATCGTGATGGGCGTGCTCGGCGGGCGGTCGCACTGGCTGGGCCCGGTGATCGGCGCCGTGCTCATCGTGACGCTGCAGGACCGGCTGTCGTCGTACGGCCTCGACGAGTACAACTCCATCTTCCTCGGCGCCATCCTGGCGATCCTGGTCGCCACCGCGCCGGCCGGGCTCTACGCGCGGCTGCGGGCACGGCCGTACGCGGCGCTCGCGGGCTTCGTCGTCGTGTTCGGGGTGCTGTACATCCTCAACGTCTGGGGCGAGATGCTCGACTGGCTGGTGGCCGGCATGCTGGCCGCGGCCCTGGTCGCGATCGTCCTCGGCACCCGCCGGCGCCCGGCCGCACCGGCCGCCGCCGCACCCGCGCACCTGCCGGAGTCCACTGTGGAGGACGTCGGCGCGCCGCCGGCCATCGGGCCCGTGCTCGTCGAGTGCCGGGAGGTGGCGAAGTACTACGGCGGCGTCCACGCGCTGGAGGACGTCACCCTCGACATCCGGGCCGGCGAGCTCATCGGCCTCGTCGGGCCGAACGGCTCGGGCAAGACGACGCTGGTCAACCTGCTCTCCGGGGCGACCCGGCCGACGCGGGGCGTCATCCGCATCGACGGGCACGACATCACCCGGCTGCCGCCGCACCGCATCGCGCACGTCGGGCTCGCCCGCACGTACCAGATCCCGAAGCCCTTCGACTCGATGACCGTGCGGGACAACGTCGCCACGGCCATCATGTTCGGCCGCACGCCGATGTCGCTGCGCCAGGCCCGGCCGCTCGCCGAGCGGCACCTGGCGACGGTCGCCCTCGACCACCTCGCCGACGCCCGGCCCGGCCGCCTCAACCTGCACCAGCGGCAGCTGCTGGAGATGGCCCGCGCGATCGCGTCGGACCCGAAGGTGCTGCTGCTCGACGAGGCGCTCGCCGGCCTCAACCCGGCCGAGGTCGACAACGCCGTGCGCGTGGTGCGCCGCATCCACGCCAGCGGCATCACGATCGTCATCGTCGAGCACCTGCTGCGGGTGCTCAACCAGCTCGCCACCCGGATCGTCGTGCTCGACCGCGGCTCGCTGCTGGCCGACGGCGACCCGCAGACGGTGATGAGCGACCCCGCCGTCGTCCGCGCCTACCTCGGGAAGCAGGCCCATGTCTGAGCTGGTCTTGGAAGTCGCCGGCCTCGACGTCCGCTACGGCGACGCGCAGGCCCTGTGGGACGTCACCCTGTCCGTGGGGGCCGGCGAGACGGTCTGCGTCGTCGGCCCCAACGGCGCCGGGAAGTCGACGCTCGTCAACACGGTCGCCGGCATCCACCCGGCCGGCGCCGGCCGGATCAGTGTCGCCGGCGCCGACACCACGGCCCTGGCCGGGCACCGGGTCTGCGCCCACGGCGTGGCGATCGTCCCGGAGGGCCGGCGGATCTTCCCGCGCATGACGGTCTTCGACAATCTCATCCTCGGCGCGTACCGCCGGGAGGCCCGCCGCGAGCACCGCACCACGCTCGCCACGGTGTACGAGATGTTCCCCCGCCTCGCCGAGCGCGCCGGTCAGCTGGCGGGCAGCCTCAGCGGCGGCGAGCAGCAGATGGTGGCGATCGGCCGCGCCCTGATGGCCCGGCCGCGGCTGCTGCTGCTCGACGAGCCGTCGCTGGGGCTCGCCCCGGTCCGCGTCGACGAGGTGTACGAGGCGATCGAGCGGATCGCCGCGGGCGGCGTGAGCGTGGTCGTGGTGGAGCAGGACGTGGAGCGGGCCCTGGCCATCGCCGACCGCGCGTACCTGCTGGGCGAGGGCCGGGTGGTCGCCACCGGCCCGGCCGCGGAGCTGCGCCAGAGCCCGGAGGTCCGCCGCAGCGTCCTGGGCCTGTGAGATTCGGGGGTCCGGGGTGCTGCCCCGGACCCCCGAACGGCGCTACGCACCCGCACGGTCGTGCCGTCGTGCAGCTGCAGCTCCCAGCGGAAGCGCAGTC